>NZ_JAQRFO010000029.1:0-58311 GCF_028598775.1 Xenorhabdus aichiensis | reverse complement strand
GATTGAGCGTAAGGTTCGGGATAAATCATAGAAATGATCAGTTCCATTTAAAAATCACCGGGAAGATAGCCGTAACGGGGTATCTTCTCACTAGCAGTAACATTCGTAGTTGTTACTTTAATAGTTTTCAACTGAATACACGCAACCCTCATAGCTTGGAACGTTAAACGTACTGACCACGTTTTATTGATCACACATTCACTCTTATTCTTTCTTTTCTTTTGCATTGTTTTTATCTTATGCTTTGTTTATAGGTTTGTTCAGTGTTCTATGTATAAACAATTATATAAATAAATGAAAACAAACGCGTTAAAAAATGAGGTTTATTTATTCAATATCAATAAGTTGCGTTTTAATTGCGAGTATAGACTATATATAATTACTCAAGGCTGTTTTCATGGCGTATACTGATGCGCTATTTCGTTCTTGTTTAGTGGATTAATGCGGTATACATGGCTGGAAAAAAACCAACTAACAACAGTATGGCTGAACCAAAAGATCGCCAAGTGGAAGGGCTGAAGCTTCCACCACACTCTTTGGAAGCAGAGCAATCCGTGTTGGGCGGTTTGATGCTGGATAATGAACGCTGGGACAATGTTTCCGAGCGAGTCTCCAGCAATGATTTTTTCAGCCGTCCACATCGGCGCATTTTTGCTGAAATGCAGCGTCTGCTCGAAAGGGGTCAACCCATCGACCTGATCACCTTATCGGAATCCCTTGAGCAGAACGGGGAACTCGATAGCGTTGGCGGGTTCGCCTATTTGGCGGAATTATCAAAAAATACCCCAAGTGCAGCGAATATTAACGCTTATGCTGATATCGTCCGGGAACGCGCTGTTGTCCGAGATATGATTGCGGTTGCCCATGAAATTGCGGATGCGGGTTATGATCCACAAGGGCGAACCAGTGAAGATTTATTGGATCTGGCGGAATCACGGGTATTCCAGATCGCAGAAAATCGGGCGAACAAAGATGAAGGTCCGAAAGGCATTGAACAGATCCTTGAAGAAACCGTCGAACGCATTGAGCAGCTTTATCAGCGTCCACATGATGGGGTAACGGGGGTTTCCACAGGATATCAAGATCTTGATAAGAAAACTGCCGGGTTACAGAAATCTGACCTGATTATTGTCGCTGCACGTCCTTCAATGGGGAAAACAACTTTCGCCATGAACTTGTGTGAAAACGCGGCGATGATGCAGGATAAACCGGTACTTATTTTCAGTCTTGAGATGCCCGGCAACCAGATTATGATGCGTATGCTGGCGTCGCTTTCTCGTGTGGATCAAACACGTATTCGTACGGGTCAGCTTGACGATGAAGATTGGGCACGTATTTCCAGCACTATGGGGATCTTGCTGGAAAAACGTAATATGTATATTGATGACTCATCGGGTTTGACCCCTACCGAAGTACGTTCCCGTGCCCGACGGGTTTTCCGCGAACATGGCGGGCTTAGCTTGATTATGATCGACTATCTGCAATTGATGCGGGTACCTTCCCTATCTGACAACCGTACACTGGAAATCGCGGAAATATCCCGCTCACTGAAAGCTTTGGCAAAAGAGCTTCAAGTGCCAGTTGTGGCACTCTCTCAGCTTAACCGTAGCTTGGAGCAGCGTGCTGATAAACGTCCGGTTAACTCAGACCTGCGTGAATCAGGCTCTATCGAGCAGGATGCCGACTTGATCATGTTTATCTATCGTGACGAAGTTTATCACGATAACAGCGAACTGAAAGGTGTGGCAGAAATCATCCTTGGTAAGCAGCGTAACGGCCCTATCGGTAGGATAAGGCTGACGTTTAACGGCCAATGGTCACGGTTCGATAATTACGTAGGGCCAAACTATAGCGACGAATAATCTTACTTACCAAAACCAACTGACCGGAAAATAGTAACGAGGGGACAAAATGAAAGCGGCAACTGCTGTTATCGACCGCCGCGCTCTGCGACACAATCTGCAACAGGTCAGAGTAAAAGCTCCTGACAGCAAACTGGTTGCAGTTGTGAAAGCAAACGCCTATGGACATGGTTTTTTAGAAGTCGCGTACACAATGGAAGATGCTGATAGTTTTGGTGTCGCTCGCATTGGAGAAGCACTGGCCCTGCGTAGTGGAGGGATCGTCAAGCCCATTCTATTACTGGAAGGTTTTTTTGAAGCGGCGGATTTACCCGTTTTGGTCGTCAACCATATCGAAACCGTAGTCCACAGCATTGAACAGCTCGAAGCACTGGAACAGGCGAACTTATCCCATCCCATTAAAGTGTGGATGAAGCTGGATACGGGAATGCACCGTCTGGGTGTTCGTATTGATGAAGCGGAAGACTTTTATCAACGCTTGAGTCGCTGCCATAACGTCGAGCAGCCGGTTAATATCGTCAGCCATTTTAGCCGTGCAGATGAGCTGACCGTGGATACAACCCCTCAGCAAATTGATCGCTTTATGGCATTTATTGCGGATAAATCGGGTGAAAAATCGATCGCTGCATCGGGTGGCATTTTATTGTGGCCACAGGCACATCTGGATTGGGTTCGTCCGGGTATTATGATGTACGGTGCATCGCCGATAGCAGATAAAACCGCTGCTGACTTCAACCTGATGCCTGCGATGACATTGAAATCCAGCTTAATTGCCGTGCGTAAACATAAGGCAGACGAATCGGTTGGTTACGGTGGCACTTGGATCAGTGAACGAGATACAACTCTTGGTGTTGTGGCAGTGGGATATGGTGATGGTTATCCGCGCAGTGCGCCATCGGGTACGCCTGTATTGATTAATGGGCGCGAAGTTCCTTTGGTTGGGCGGGTCTCAATGGATATGATTACCGTCGATTTGGGGCCAGAATGTCATGACAAAGTCGGGGATGAAGTTACCCTTTGGGGGAGTATCCTACCTGTTGAAAAAATTGCGGAACACACCGGCATCAGTGCTTATGAACTGATCACGAAATTGACTTCACGTGTTGTGATGGAATATCTAGACGAATAATCCGTTAAATTATATTGTCTGTTATAGTGTCCTTATACCCAATAGATTTCTCGTTGCAGCCGACAAAGCTGCAATCGGAAAGATGAAGGGTATATATAATCCAGTAACAGGGAGTATACGCAGTGTTTCAGAATATTGATGCTTACGCAGGTGATCCTATCCTTTCGTTGGTGGAAGCATTTAAAAAAGATCCCCGTGCAGAAAAAATCAACCTGAGCATCGGTCTATATTACGATGAACAGGGTATAACACCTCAATTGCAGGCTGTTGCAACCGCAGAAGAACAAATGAGTGCTTTGCCACAGTCTGCTTCTCTTTATCTCCCAATGGAAGGATTGCTTGCCTATCGCTCGGCAATTCAGGAATTGCTGTTTGGCAAAGATCACCCATTATTAGGGCAGAAGCGTATTGCAACGATCCAAACTGTTGGAGGCTCTGGTGCATTAAAGGTCGGCGCTGACTTTTTACACCGTTATTTCCCTGACTCTGAAGTGTGGTGCTGTGATCCGACATGGGAAAACCATGCATCAATTTTTGCTGGAGCAGGGATCAACGTGAATTATTACCCTTATTTTGATGACAAAACTAAAGGGGTAAAATTCGATGAAATGTTGGCAACATTCAACCAACTGCCGGCAAAAAGTATTATTTTGATGCATCCTTGCTGCCATAATCCAACCGGTTCTGATTTAACCAGTGACCAGTGGGATCAAGTGGTTCAGGTTGCAAAAGAACGAGAATTGATTCCATTCCTTGATATCGCCTATCAGGGATTTGCGGATGGTGTAGAAGAAGATGCTTACGCTATCCGTGCGATGGCGAATGCGGAACTGCCATGTCTGGTCTGTAATTCATTCTCAAAAATTTTCTCCCTGTATGGTGAGCGCGTCGGTGGGTTGTCAGTCGTCTGTGATGATGCAAAAGCAGGTGAATGTGTCTTAGGACAATTGAAAGCCAGTGTGCGCCGTATTTATTCCAGCCCACCTAATTTTGGTGCGCAGGTAGTTGCCAGGGTATTGAGCGATCCTGAATTAAAAGCCCTGTGGTTGAAAGAAGTTGGGCAGATGCGTTTGCGTATTAAGGAAATGCGAACTGTTTTGGTTAATGCTCTGAAAAGTGCGCTGCCAGAGAAAAATTTTGATCACTTGTTGAAACAGCGTGGCATGTTCAGTTATACCGGATTCAGTCAGGAACAGGTTGATCGCCTGCGTGAAGAATTTGGCGTCTATCTGGTAGTCTCTGGTCGTATTTGTATGGCGGGCGTGAATCACCAAAACGTACAGAAAATTGCTGAGGCGTTTGCGGCGGTTAGTCGATAATTTTTATTCTCTTGAATATATATTGAATATATAACTATAATCCCTTGTTACAGTATTAGGCAGGGGGTTTTTGTTACCACACAGAATTAATTTTTCTAAAAAATAAATCATTAAAACAATAACAGTATTAATATTCCACATATTAAAAGATTAAAATCAGGAATAAAGAAAATGTAATGCCAATTTTTGAGCTCTTTCATCGATTTTAAGATGAACATTAATCTGTAAAGGTGTAAATACGCTTTTATTAGGATAATTTTTTAAAAGAGTCAAAGCATTATGGATATGCAATCAAGAAAGTATGGTAGAACGTTTCATTATCCGTTCTCGCCAGGCACGACCAGTGATGATCGTATTAATCATAGCTGGTGGCAAGATGTACAGAAAATTAAACATCTCATTCATACAGAAAAGTTAGACGGAGAGAATAACTGCCTAAATCAGTATGGTGTATTTGCACGCTCTCATGCAGCACTGACACAATCCATATGGACACAGCAGATCCGTCAGCGCTGGCAATTAATCAAGGGTGATTTAGGTGATATCGAAATTTTTGGTGAGAACCTGTATGCCATTCACTCTATTGAATATCGTCAGCTCGAAGAGTATTTCTTTGTATTTGCAGTGCGGATTAAAGAGATGTGGTTGAGCTGGGAAGAAGTCAAACTTTATGCCGCGTTATTCGATTTCCCGACCGTACCTGAAATTATCATTCCTGAAACACGGAGTGAATCTGTATTTATGAAAAACATTATTGAAACAGCAAAGCAGGAAAGCTGTTTTTCTTCATGGGATACAAAGACCAAACAATCCTGTTCAATGGAGGGCGTTGTCAGCCGTGATGCAGAGGCATATTCGGTGATTGATTTTCCACATCACGTTTTTAAATACGTGCGGAAAAATCATGTCAAAACCGATATTCACTGGAAACGCCACTGGCAAAGAGCACCTCTCTATTTTGAATACCACTCAGGAGGAGATACAAAATGAGTTGGGTATTCAGTAAAAATAAATCGTGGGATGATTTATCAGCGAGATACTCTTTTATTGCTGATATGTACGGAGTTCAGCAAGATCCCATTCATCATGCCGAGGGGGATGTTGCTATTCATACTCAAATGGTTTTGGCGGCATTGGTGCAATTACCGGAATATCAAAAGTTGACGCCAGAAGAGCAGGAAATTCTCTGGACGGCGGCGCTGTTGCATGATGTGGAAAAGCGCAACACAACGCGGGTTGACTGGGATGGTCGGATTGTTTCTCCTGGCCATGCCCGCAAAGGTGAAATGACTGCCAGACAGATTCTGTTTCAGCAAATTCCGGCACCGTTTGAAATTCGGGAACAGATTGCGGCTCTTGTGCGCTTTCATGGGTTACCATTGTGGTTGATGGAAAGACCTGATCCCCAAAAGGCGCTATTGGCGGCTTCATTGCGTGTCGATACCCACTTGCTGGTTTTATTGGCAAAAGCGGATGTTCTGGGGCGAACATGTCATGATGCTCAAGAGTTACTAGAATGTATCGAACTGTTTGAACTTTACTGCCGTGAGCAGGATTGCTGGCGTAATCCCCGGTTGTTTCCTTCAGGAGAAGCCCGTTTCCATTATTTTTCTACAGAGAGCAAACAACCGGATTATCAACCTTACGATGACTATGGCAGTCAGGTGATTTTGTTGTGTGGATTGCCCGGCATGGGAAAAGATCATTTTATCCAGCAGTATTATGCAGGCATGCCTGTAATCAGCTTGGATGCTATTCGTCGGGAGCACCAGATAAGCCCTGAAGATAAAGACGCTAATGGTTGGGTTGTACAGCAGGTAAAACAGCAGGCCAAAGAAAAATTACGCAGTCAGCAGAGCTTTATTTGGAATGCCACTAACCTTACAGGACAAATACGTCAGCAGTTGATCAAGTTGTTTATAAGCTACAACGCTAGAGTTCGAATTGTTTACATTGAACAAGATTATAAGCGTTGGCGGCAACAGAACAGCAATCGTCAATATATTGTGCCAGATAAAGTCATGGATAGGATGCTTTGTAAGCTGGAAGTTCCAACGCCTGAAGAGGCACATGAAGTTTGTTATTTCATCGATTCTGTCATGCTAAATAACGTGAGCTCTGCTTAAGGAAAGGAACTAAAGTGCCTGAGACACGATCAAAGTTTTTGTCAAAGAAAACAAAATCGTGGAGGCCCTCAGGCAATGATTACGTTTCCCTTTCATTCGCTAAGCCAGTTTTAGTTGACGCAGTGGCCTGAATTTTCCGGCCCCAATCCTAGCACGACTACGCCACACATAATTTCCGGTCAAATTGATATGCTCCCAACTGAGCGGAGACAGGAGGGGGTTTTCTACAGTCGGATAAGCGCAGCTTGTTACCAGACCGCGCTTATCCGGCACAATATCACCCTTAACGCAATGCCTTAAGAATATGATATGCAGCTTCCACGCGGATAGGATTTGGATAGTTCTTGTTAGCCAACATCACAATGCCAATCTTCTCCTCCGGGATGAAAGCAATATAAGCCCCAAAGCCGTCGGTACTGCCGGTCTTATGCACCCAGGATGCCGGTACGGCAGAGCGTGGCGGTATCAGTGCCTCAACCTTATGCGGCTGCAAGGCGATGTCATTGCTGCTGTCGGCAATCACCCTCTGCGGATTGATAGGCCAGTTATGCATTTCCCATCCCAGTCCCTGGAACATGCTTCCCGCTCGGTAATAACGAGACTGGGCCGCGAGGATGGCTTTCTTTAACTTATCGTTATCGGCAGACAGGCTGTCCGGAGCCATATTGACCTGCATGTATTTCACCATATCTTGCGTGGTAGATTTTACCCCGTAGGCTTCTGCACTCAACATGCCCGGTGTGACGCGCACCGGCTGGCCATTCTTATATCCCCACGCGTAATCTGACTGCATCGATTCCGGGACGGTTATAAAAGTATGCGTCAGTTTTAAAGGCAGGAAAACATACTTCGTCATATAGGTTTCAAATGTCAACTGGCTTTTATTCGCCGTCAGCGCACCGAATAAGCCAATGCTGGCATTGGAGTAATTACGCATCATCCCGGGTGCCCACCGTGGCTGCCATTGTTGGTAGTACTGCCACAATGACTTCTGGTCCGTGACCGAATCTGGGAGCTGAAGAGGAAGCCCCCCCGCAGTGTACGTCGCCAGATGCAACATTTTAACACCCCGCCACTGACTTCCCGTTAGCTCAGAACTGTATGCCGTCACCGGATCATTAAGGTTTAGGGTATCAGTTTGCATGGCATATCCCCCGGCGATCCCGGTAAAGGTCTTGCTGACCGAGCCCAGTTCAAACAGGGTATTTTCCGTTATCGGGCGTCGAGTTTTTATATCCGCCACGCCATAGTTAAAAAATTGCGGTTTTCCGTCATAAATCACCGCGACAGCCATACCGGGAATATCCTGCTTTTCGAGCAGCGGTGTAAGCGTATTATTGACAATCTCTGCAACCTGTTGCGCCGTCAGTGTTTTTTGTGCTGAGGCATAAAACGAAGAGGTTGCGATTGTGGCAAAGACCAAAGTATTGATTACAAATTTTTTCATTATTGGGAAACCTTCCATAGGTTGATATATCAGACTGTTACTCTGTGATTGCTCCCCGCCCTATCGAGGATTTACAGCGGATTTTGCTAAAAAGCCGAGCCTGAATTTACGTGATTTTGAAATAGCGGTTCTTAAGCAGAGTTGACGTTAAATAAATAGTCGCTGAATATTTCTGTAGAGAAGAGGAAGGCTGTGGAATATATCAGCCTTCCTGTCTTAGCTATTCCAATGAAAAAGGGTTACTTTTTCAGTAGCTGATAAAACGTTGGATTATCATCACACTGTCCGCTACCACACTCCAGCACAGTAGAAACCAGATTGGCTGCGATCAAAAACGCGAACAGCACCATAGCTACTTTGCCTAATGTGGGCGGTGCGTATCTTGATGAATCGGTGTTACCTGCTTTCAGAGGCATAATGACAGCGATGGCAATAATGGTAAGAATCGATAAGACTGCGGCCCAAGTATAAAAATGCAAGCCTAAGAAGGTGGAGCCATACCCTGTATCTCCCGGCAGGATATGTAGAGAAACTTGACGCATAGCGATAAAACCGGTCACGAGACAGCCAAGCAAAGATAGACTGTAGTGAGCATTTTTAATACCGAAGTAAATATTGAACAGAAAACCTAAGCCAATCATGATGATACCTGCACGTTGTAACAGACATAATGGGCAGGGAAGTTCAAAACGTGCCAATTGATAATAGAACGCGACTATCAAAACGACACTGATGCCGAATAGACCCAGGATATTCAAGACCATTGCAGGATTAAGACTGCGGGATGCTGACATTGTATTATTCATTACGGCCTCCGGTTAGAAAGAAAGGTTTAATGCATCAGTCGCATGATATTTAAACCAAAATACCGTGATGATTAATAATGCAAACCAAAGAATGTAGGTCAGCTTTTTCTTGCCAGTAATAACTGTGGCAATGATAACTAACGCAATTAAGAAAGGTAAAAACATATACATGTTGAATCTCCATTATCACTTTAAAGCATATGTTATATCATTATGGCATTAATGCACCGATAATGTGATCAGTAATAATATTAGTTCAATAAAAGATCATTGATTAAGCAAAATTTATTTCATTAGAAATGATTGTAGGAAATGCCTTTATTGCATGGGGAAAAATAAAACTGGTCAATAAATGGACATAATTCCCCACAGAGTGGGGAGAATATTTGTTTGTGTGGGATGTTAAATAATATTATTGACGCTCAAGTATCGGCTTCAAAAACCGTGCCGTATGGGATTTTTCACATTGAGCTACTTCTTCTGGTGTTCCTGACACTAATATTTCACCGCCACCGTTGCCACCTTCAGGGCCAAGATCGATAATCCAGTCAGAGGTTTTGATAACATCCAGATTATGCTCAATCACCACGATAGTATTTCCCTGATCCCGTAATTGATGCAGGACAGACAGCAATTGCTGAATATCGGCGAAATGCAGGCCAGTTGTTGGTTCATCAAGAATATACAGCGTCTGGCCTGTACCACGTTTGGATAATTCGCGTGACAGCTTAACCCGTTGGGCTTCCCCACCTGAGAGCGTGGTAGCCGATTGCCCCAGACGAATATAGGAAAGACCGACATCCATCAAGGTTTGCAGTTTTCGGGCGAGAGCAGGAACTGCATCAAAAAACTCACGGGCTTCTTCAATGGTCATATTCAGCACTTCATTGATATTTTTGCCCTTATATTTGATTTCCAACGTCTCGCGGTTATAGCGCTTACTCTTACAGTGATCGCAAGGCACATAAACATCGGGCAGGAAGTGCATTTCAACCTTAATCACGCCATCACCCTGACACGCTTCACAGCGCCCGCCCTTGACGTTGAAACTGAAACGTCCTGGCGTATAGCCACGGGCGCGGGATTCAGGCACGCCAGAAAATAATTCCCTCACTGGCGTAAATACGCCAGTATAAGTGGCAGGGTTGGAGCGGGGTGTTCTACCGATCGGACTTTGGTCGATATCGATGACTTTATCAAAATGTTCCAGCCCTTGAACATCAAGGTAAGGCGCTGGATTAATATTGGTCGCTCCATTTAACTGACGTTGCGCGATTGGGAATAATGTATCGTTGATCAGAGTCGATTTTCCGGAACCTGAAACACCCGTAACACAAGTGAACAAGCCGACAGGCAGCTTTAATGTCACTTTTTTCAGGTTATTGCCCTTGGCCCCAATCAATTTCAGAATTTTGTCGGGATTGACAGGAACACGCTGTTCAGGGATCGCAATTTTACATTTACCGCTCAGGAATTTCCCAGTGAGAGACTCCTTGTTAGTCATGATATCTTCAATAGTCCCTTCGGCAACAATTCTGCCGCCATGCACACCGGCTCCCGGCCCGATATCAATGACATGATCAGCCGCACGAATGGCATCTTCATCGTGTTCAACCACGATGACAGTATTCCCCAAATTGCGCAGATGCAGCAAGGTTTCTAACAAACGTTCATTATCACGTTGATGCAGGCCAATAGATGGCTCATCCAGTACATACATGACGCCAACCAGACCCGCTCCAATCTGGCTGGCCAGCCGGATACGTTGTGCTTCACCGCCGGAAAGGGTTTCCGCTGACCGGGAAAGAGTTAGATAATTCAAGCCGACATTCACCAGAAATTTCAGGCGGTCTCGGATCTCTTTCAGGATTTTTTCAGCAATTTGGGCGCGCTGCCCACTCAGTTTGATATTTTGGAAAAACGCCATCGCATGACCGATGCTGAACTCGGAGATTTGCGGCAGTGTGGTGTTTTCGATAAAGACATAACGCGCTTCTTTGCGCAGCCGGGTTCCGTCACAGGAGATGCAGGAACGGTTACTGATATATTTTGCCAGCTCTTCCCGCACTGCGGTGGATTCTGTCTCTTTATAGCGGCGCTCCATATTGTGCAACACACCTTCAAACGGATGATGGCGAACCGTGGTATCGCCCCGATCATTGGTGTATTTGAACTCGATGGATTCTTTGTCTGAACCGTATAAAACTGTTTTTCTGATGGCTGGGTCTAAGTCATTGAATGGAACTTCGATATCAAATTTATAGTGGTCTGACAATGACTTAAGCATCTGGAAGTAATAGAAATTACGGCGATCCCAACCTCGGATCGCACCACCCGCGAGAGAAATATCGCCATTCTGGATAACACGCTCAGGATCGAAAAATTGCTGAACGCCCAAACCGTCACAAGTAGGGCAGGCGCCCGCGGGATTGTTGAAGGAAAACAGGCGCGGCTCCAGTTCGCTCATACTGTAACCACAGATGGAACAGGCAAAATTAGCGGAGAAGATTAACTCCTCAGCCTGCTCGTCATCCATATTGGCAATGACAGCCGTTCCGCCGGAAAGTTCTAACGCGGTTTCGAATGATTCCGCCAGTCGTTGAGCCAGATCAGCACGGACTTTGAAGCGATCGACGACCACTTCAATAGTGTGTTTTTTTTGTAATTCAAGTTTTGGTGGGTCAGACAGGTCACACACTTCTCCATCAATACGGGCGCGGATGTAACCTTGTGCGGCAAGGTTGTCCAGCAGCTTGGTGTGCTCCCCTTTGCGTTCTTTGACGACAGGAGCCAGTAGCATCAGACGCTGGCCTTCCGGTAATACCAGCACATTATCCACCATTTGGCTGATAGTTTGAGCAGCCAGCGTAATATCATGATCGGGGCAACGCGGTTCACCTACGCGTGCAAACAGCAGGCGGAGATAATCGTGAATTTCGGTAATCGTCCCGACAGTTGAACGCGGGTTATGGGAAGTCGATTTCTGTTCAATGGAAATGGCGGGAGAGAGGCCTTCGATATGATCAACATCCGGTTTTTCCATTAGAGACAAAAACTGGCGGGCATAGGCAGAGAGTGATTCCACATAACGACGTTGACCTTCTGCATATAATGTATCGAAAGCCAGGGACGACTTACCGGAGCCAGATAGCCCTGTAATGACTATCAGTTTGTCACGGGGAATTATCAGATTGATATTCTTGAGATTATGGGTGCGGGCGCCCCGAACTTCGATGTTATCCATGTACGACTTCCCAGATAATTGATGGTGTGTAACAAATAAACGCGTTATTATTGCACAAATATTGCTGAATGGATATACAGTGCTAGATGGATATTCATGCTGCAACCATTACAGTGTAAAGTACGATAAACTTCGCAAAGTATAATATAACGGGTCTATGTTTAAACTTAGTCCTCGCATGGTAAACTACTTTGCTTATAATTAGAGAAATCCATTTTTAGCAAAATTCATTTCATCAGGAGTATTCCCAATGGCCAGCAGAGGCGTAAACAAAGTTATTTTAGTGGGTAATTTGGGGCAGGACCCGGAAGTTCGCTATATGCCGAATGGCGGTGCAGTCGCCAACATTACTCTAGCAACGTCTGAGAGCTGGCGTGACAAGCAAACCGGTGAGATGAGAGAGAAAACCGAGTGGCACCGCGTGGTGATCTTCGGCAAACTGGCAGAAGTTGCTGGTGAGTATCTGCGCAAAGGCTCTCAGGTTTATATCGAAGGCTCTTTGCAGACTCGCAAATGGCAGGATCAGGGCGGTCAAGAACGTTACACTACTGAAGTTGTGGTAAATATTGGTGGCTCAATGCAGATGCTGGGTGGTCGCGGCGGCGCGTCACAAGATGCTCCAGCGCAAGGCGGTAATTGGGGACAGCCTCAGCAGCCACAGGCTTCTCAGCAATTCAGTGGTGGTGGTCAACCATCTCCATCTCCATCTCGTCCGGCACAGTCTCCAGCTCCACAGAGTAACGAGCCGCCAATGGACTTTGATGATGATATTCCTTTTTAAATCACATATATTCTAAAAGTGTCAAAATAGAATAGTTAATCAGATTTAACCCAGCGTAAATGCTGGGTTTTTTTATTCTTAACTGACCCCCCTCCTGCGTAGAGAGGGCGTCATGTGGATGGTGGTTGAAACTTCCCCATGACAAATTATTGCCCTTTTCTTAAATTCATGGGTAAATCGTGGTGATCAAAATATAGGTATTGACTGTCAACGGACTCCATGGATTCAGGAGAAAAAAATAAATATTTGCAATAGGTAAGTTATAAGGTGTGCCCTATCTGCGTATCATGATCTAATAATAACTACAATAGAAGAGGCCGATTCAGATAATAGTCTATGCTTTACAAAATATCTTAAATTATTCTTAAAAATAAACATACTGATAATTTTGTATTTGTCTGAGTTAAATGTAATATGACTAATAAATAATATATGAGTGGTTATTATGAAAAATCGAGTGTCATTATGAAAATTATATCTGAATGGATTATATTTTAATTATATATTGAAATTTTGGTTATTATTATAATTATGTAACTATCTCATTATGAATTTAAATAGTGAGGTTGTTTTAGTGTGCATACTTAGATTTCTATTGCATGCTATAAATGAACGTTAATGATAGCGATTAGTATCATGAATTTATTTTTTATTGGGATAGCTAATACGCTTTATTCTTAAAAAAAGGACGAAATATAGCATGTCAGTTAATATTGCGAAAACTTTAGTTAAATTGCTTGAGGATTGTGAGGTTAAAGCGGCATTTGGGGTTTCCGGTGGGTTTATTGCACCTATATGGCAGGCATTCACGGAATCAGAAAAAATAAAAATATTTCACTGTAGGCATGAGTCGGGAGGAACCTTTTCTGCATCTGAATTCAGTTTGTGTCATCAGGTTCCCGCCGTAGCTTTTGCTACAGCGGGTCCGGGAATAAGTAATGCATTAACTGGGTTAAGAGCAGCAAAGTTAGATGGTGCAAAGGTCATTTTCATCTCATCAATCACGTCTGTTACCCCTTCAGGGAAGTGGAGCTTGCAGGAAACTACAGTACAAGATATAGACGGACTGTGTCTCCCGGATGGACACGGTTATTTTGATGAAATCATTATCATAAACCAAAAGGATGATTACTTTGACCTCGAGAAAAAATTAAGGAAAGGGTTAAATAAGAAAGACGGTTACGTGGTTGGTATATTTTTGACAACAAAAGTGCAGCAAGAAATCATCAATTATGAAAATGATGAGGTGTTTTCCTTATCTCATGACGATTTAGACGAAAATGCGAAACGTCATTCACAGGAAATAGCCGATTTGCTCGTCAATGAAAATGCTGTTTTTTGGGCAGGATTTGGTGCTCGGCATGCTTCTGCGTTGTTGACTCAGATTGCTGTAAAAACAAATTCACGGGTCATATCTACTCCGCGGGGGAAAGGGATCTTTAATGAAAAACATAGCCTTTATGCCGGAACCAGCGGTTTAGGATCGGATTCAGAAAGTATTTATAAAACATTACATTGTCCGTTATTGTCAGCTGTTATCATCATGGGAAGCAGATTGGGTGAGCTGAGTTCATCTTACGCCCAAAGTAACCTTGAGAAGGTTAAAGTTTATTATATAGGTCTAAATGCACAGGAAATTAAAGGGAATCTGCCCCCGCATACTGTTCTCATTGACAGCGATATTGAAACATTTCTCACTTCTATTGATGCCTGCATGGCTGAGAAAGTAATTCCCCCCAGTTACATTGAGGCCATCTCAGCGCCACATGACAGTCATAAATGCTATTCAGATGCAGCAAAAGATGTGATCCATCCGCTTGATGTGATGAGTGTGGTTCAGGAAATAGCTATCGATATGTTCGATTGTTATGTTGCTTCAGAAGCGGGAAATTCCTTTGTCTGGACTAATCGCTACCTGAAGTTTTCGAACCCATTGAGATATCGTATAAGTACAGCTTATGGCGCTATGGGGCACTATGCTTGCGGGTTGGTAGGAATTACTGCATCAGAAGAACGCTGTGCAGTAGGTATCATCGGTGACGGCTCAATGCTGATGTCGAATGAAGTAAGCACTGCCGTCAGATACGGATTACCTGCTATCTGGCTTGTGATGAATGATGCCGGTTACAATATGTGCAGGCAGGGGCAGGAGCTATTGGGTTATCCGCCACTTGACTGCAGTATACCTCAAGTTGACTTTGCTCTATTTGGACAGTCTATTGGAGCGACAGGTTATAACGTAAGGAATAAAAAAGAATTACGTGAAGCCCTTATTCATGCAATTGAAGAAAAGAAACCTGCCGTAATTAATGCATTTATTGATAAATATGAGATCCCTCCTCTCGGTGATAGAGTTGAAACTTTCAAGAAATTAAAGGAGGAGCTGGATGCGAAATAACGTCTCAATTATTTCGGCGGCAGGTATCCTGCCACCGGAAAAAATTATTATTCACCCAGAGGATAATATACGTAATGAGTTCAGCGCACCCGGTGAACAGCAGTTATCTCGATCACGTACTTTATGGCGTTTAGAGCATAAAAAAGATTTAATTGAGTTAATGAAAGTAAGTTTGTTAGCAGCAGTAAAGCAGGTACAGATGGATATTTCAGATATTGATTATCTGATTCTTAGCCAGGTATGGTCTGATAACATTTTGGGCGATGAGGCCGGACGACTGGCCAGAGAACTAAAGCTATCCTGTCCGGTGGTGTCAGTCAATGTCGGAACAAGTGGTGGTGCAACTGGACTGGAACTCGCCACTGCTATGTTTTCCAACTCTGAATTTCATAACATTGCTGTTATTGCTGGGTGTAATTATTCGCATTGGTTCGCAATGAGCGATCCCGCGAGGACTTTATTAAGCGATGGTGCTGCATGCTTAGTACTTAGTCGAAAACAAGGTATGACAGTGACTGGTTGTCATACTTTGAGTACTGCACATTACGATGTATTGCAATTTAATGAAGTACCTGAACGTTATGTCTACTATAAACCGAAGGGGGGTGAATATATATTTAATAATATGAAGGAGACGATTTACCAGTGCTGCAATAAAGTGTGTCAATCAAACGGGATTAGTCTAAATGAGGTCAGCGCTTTTTACGTCTATGACCCGAGTGATTGGGTTGCCAGTGCCGCTGCAGAAGCTTTGGGCGTAGGGAAAGATAAAATTATTTCTATTTTTCACAAATATGGAAGTTTGGGGCCAGCGCAGAGCTTTTTCGGTTTAATGGAAATGCAGGATAATAAAAATTTGACTGATTCTGACTGGGTAATTGTTATGGGAATGGGTCCTTCGACCACTGCGACTGCTGTTCTACTTCGATGGCAGCACATTTCTTGCAATGTATATTGTTATGATCATAAGACACAGCTAAGTAATCCAATGTTACCTAGTGGTGTAACTCAAAATATTTAATCGCTTCAGGCCAAACTGATCATGCCTATGTGTTAATGGTTGAGATTGGAATGAGCCTGAGCCTTTATTATAAAGTGTTGGCATGTATTAAAATATAACCTTATACATGTATACCCAATTAACTTTAAGATGCAGAATTTAAGATTTGAAAATTATCATTAATTCGGCAAGCGAACTTATTCGCTTTTTCTCGGAGAGTGACATTAAAAAGTGGAAACGTCCGTAGGTTTCTTAAAACTTTAATTCCTGCCGATGAAGCTATTTAGTATAAATCAGGTATTTCCAATGACTACGGTTATAAATAGGAGCAATTATGACAAGAGTAGCGATTGCATCGTTAGGAATTTGGCATCCTCCAACTTCGGTTGATAATAATTGGTTTATAGAACACTATGCTGCCCAAGGCATTGATATGAGTGGTTTGTTTAATGCGCTTGGCCATAAAAATCGTTACCTGATCCGTGATTCATCTGATACAACACTCACGATGTCAGTTGCGGCATCTAATGATGCTATTCAGCGGCTGGGGTGTCAGGCTAAGGATCTAGACTTCATCGTGTTTGCTTCACAAACGCCAGAATATCTGATTCCTTCAACGGCGCTCAAAATACATCATGCTATTGGAGGCGGAGAAAGGGCTTTGGCATTTGACATGAATGCCAATTGTGCGGGGTTATTAGTTGCGGTAGAAATGGTTTCCAGGGCGATGATGGCAAATCCGTCATGCCAGCTTGCACTGGTTGTAGGCAGCGATTATTTTGGGGCTCACAGCAGTAATGCACCCGTCTACCATTCATGTTTTGGAGAGTCTGCTGTAGCGGTAATTCTTCATAAAACTGAACAGGGCAATGGTTTTATAGATTCAGAATGTCGTATACAAACCTCAGTAATCGATAATTCACTTTTCCCTGCATGTGGATTATCAAATATTCATCGGCATGATGTTTCCGCAAAAGTCAAATTCACCCCCTTTGATGATGATATTTGTATCACCGCCGCATCCGAATCTATCCAATTGTTACTTTCACGACATAATTTAGTTCCTGCTGATATTAAGGGATTTATGTTTTCACAATTTTCTGTAAGTAACATTCGACGACTCTGTGAAGAACTTGGTGTGGATCAGGATAAGGCATTATTTATTGGTGATGAGTATGGTTACACTGCGACCAATAGTCCATTTGTTGCACTTTATGAAACGCTAGAAAGAAAAAAAATTGTCCGTGGTGATTTCCTGATTTTCTGGACGATTGGTGCTGGCTGGCAAAGTATCGCTGTATTAATGCAATATTAAATGATGTTATTATCAAACGCCCCGCTAAATTGCGAGGCGTTTTGTCTTAACTTGTAGTAATCCATCAATTATCAGCACAACAGCCCTTCAATACCTCAGCATGATATGCGATATGCTCACCGATAAAACTGGCGACAAAGTAGTAGCTATGATCATAACCCGAGCGCAGATTCAGTGTATAAGGCTGCCCGGCCTTTTCGCATACCTCTTTCAGCAATTCAGGGCGTAACTGTTCTGCAAGAAACGGATCATCAATACCGATATCAATCAACAAATGTAAGGGTTTAGCGCTATTAGCGATCAGCTCGATGGTATCATAGGCTTTCCATGTGTCACGATCATCACCCAGATAAGCACGAAAAGCTTTTTCTCCCCAGGGAACTTGAGAGGGGGCAACAATGGGCGAGAATGCCGATACACTGTGATAACGATCCGGATTGCGTAGCGCGATTGTCAGTGCGCCATGACCCCCCATAGAGTGGCCGCTAATAGCGCGATCCTCTGTTACTGGAAAATGTGTTTCGATCAATGCCGGTAACTCTGATACCACATACTCGTACATGCGATAGTGCGGCACCCAAGGCTCTTGTGTTGCATTGAGGTAAAAACCAGCGCCCTGACCCAAATCATAAGCATCATCATCCGCAACGTTCTCACCACGAGGGCTGGTATCTGGAGCGACAAGGATAATACCCTGTTCGGCAGCATAGCGTTGAGCGCCCGCTTTAGTGATGAAATTCTGTTCATTGCATGTTAGGCCTGAGAGCCAGTACAGCACCGGTAATTTCTGATGTTCAGCTTGAGGAGGAAGATAGACAGCAAAATTCATGGTACAGCCAAGCACGGCTGAATTGTGCTGATAAACATCCTGCCATCCCCCAAAACAAGCGCGGCGTTCAATTCTCTCCATTTTTTCCTCTCTGTAAAACATACAGTTTCACCCCTTTCACAGCGCGGTTTTTAATTTCCGCAACACGGCTTAATAATGAATGACGGTGCGTATGGATTTTCCCTCATGCATCAGATCGAAGGCTTCATTGATGCGTTCGAGCGGCAAGGTGTGGGTCACAAAAGGTTTTAACTCAATTTCACCTTTCATCGCCTCTTCCACCATTTTAGGCAACTGACTGCGGCCTTTAACACCGCCAAAGGCAGTTCCGCGCCATGAACGGCCGGTGACCAGTTGGAATGGTCGGGTGGAGATTTCCTGTCCGGCACCGGCTACACCAATAATCACTGATTGCCCCCAGCCACGGTGCGCACTTTCGAGCGCGGCACGCATGACATTGACGTTACCAATACACTCGAAGGTATGATCCACTCCCCATTCTGTCATCTCGATAATGACCTGCTGAATAGGTTTATCATAATCATTCGGGTTCAGGCAGTCGGTTGCACCGAACTGTTTGGCCAGTTCAAATTTTGCTGAATTGGTATCGATGGCAAATATTCTGCCCGCTTTTGCCTGACGAGCACCTTGGATTACGGCAAGGCCAATACCGCCGAGCCCAAAGACAGCAACAGAGTCACCAGCCTGTACTTTTGCCGTATTGTGCACAGCGCCAATGCCGGTAGTGACACCACAACCCAGCAGGCATACTTCTTCATGGTTGGCTTCCGGATTGATTTTTGCTAGTGAGACTTCGGCGACAACGGTGTATTCGCTGAATGTGGAGCATCCCATATAATGATAAATAGGCTGTCCATTATAGGAAAAACGAGTTGTGCCATCGGGCATGACACCTTTTCCCTGAGTTGCCCGCACGGCGACACACAGGTTGGTTTTCCCGGATTTGCAGAACAGGCACTCTCCGCATTCTGCGGTATAAAGAGGGATAACATGATCACCGGGTTTGACGCTGGTGACGCCTTCGCCCACCTCAACGATTACGCCTGCGCCTTCATGCCCGAGTATGGCGGGAAATACGCCTTCCGGATCATCCCCTGACAGGGTGAAGGCATCTGTATGACACACACCGGTATGGCTGATTTTAACCAGAACTTCTCCGGCCTGAGGCGGTGCAACATCAATTTCAACAATTTCAAGGGGCTGGCCCGGCCCGAATGCAACAGCGGCTCGTGATTTCATAAACTCTCCTTTTGAATAGGCAGTGTCATACGTTCGCGAATATGGGTTAATAAAGCTAATTGGGGTATCAGCGAAGATAAGTTCGGATCAGAGAAACGGCATCTTCTATCGAGGCTTTCTGTGCTTCTGGTGTTTGCTCGGTATTTGTCAGCTCTTCACGTAAATGGCTTTCAAGGACACCAGCCATTAGCCCATTGACGGCACCACGAATAGCGGCAATTTGCTGTAACACAGGGCCGCAGTCAGCCTGTTGTTGAAGGGCGAATTCTAGGGCTTCAATCTGGCCTTTGATTTTCCTGACCCGAGTGAGAACGCGTTTTTTCTCTTCTGGCGAATGGGGCATAAACAAACATCTCCTAGATAGTGGGGGGGAGTATAGTTGGATGCTGGGGGGATGTATATGGCTTGTTGTAATAGATGGAGTTAGATCGCACTATTGGGATTACTTCCATCATAGGATTGGAAATTCATTTGCATTATTTATAAGGCACAGTTTCTGTCTCCTAATAAAGCAACTTATTTGGGACTTTATTAGGGTTTTATGTCCTCAAAGTCCAAAATATGGGGCTTTATGGATAAACATGAAAATGGCATTTGATGGATTATCTCGTGCTAAAACAGTGGATTGGTTAAAAATCCCATAGAAGATTCGCTTGATTTTCAATAAATACTAAAGACATGCCCTGAAATACACAGGGCATCATCAACTTATTATGATTTGAGGCGCAGTTTTATATGGCAGGCAGTAAAGCCATAAAATAACGCTTGAATACTGCACTGCACTTGGCTATTCCCTATGGCTTTCTCACAAGAATGCACTGAATTCCTCTGCATTCGGCAGCTTTATGGTGTGCTTAAATCCTGATAATTTCACTTCCTGACGTGAAAGTTTTATATCTGATGATTGCATCACTGCGTTGCCGAAATTGTAAACAACCGATTCTTCACCACGACAAATTGCTCGATCCTGATCTTCACTTTTACGTTTAACAATTTGATTACGCTGATGATATGTGTAGACAGCGGAGCTACCGTGTTTTTTGTTCAGCATCTGCATGGTTTGCTGTGGAGATAAAATAACTGCACTGGCGTTATTGCCACCGAATCCTTTGGTATTGATGATTGTGGCGCGCATCTTCTCACCGTGCTCGCCTGCAAACTTATTCTGCATCAAGATATTCAGATTTGTTGCATGTACATCCTCGGCAATGTGATCGATGGTTTTGATACCAGGGATCCATCCGTACTGCCAAACCCCTAATGTACAGGCTAATTGATCGCCCGCAGAGGCGGCAATGGAATGTCCTACATACGATTTTATGGCGGTGACATCCCAGCAATTGAGTCCAAAAACTTTGGCAACTTCATTAATGATATGACTTTCAGTGACTCTGTTCTGTGGTGTTCCAGTACCATGCGCCTGAACGTAAGAATACTGCAATTTGCCATCCAGCAGATGGTCAGCGAGGGAAGCTGCTTTCATCATAGTAATGTAGTTACCGATTCCGGGTGAGGATATTGATTTCTTATTGGCATCCGCATTAACGAAAACATCAGGCACAGCGCCAAGGATGTTGGCGCCACACTGTAAAGCAAGATCGTCACTCATGAGTAATACGAATTGCGCAGATTCGGCAATGGTAAATCCAACATTAGTTGAAAATGGTCGGGTAGCACGGCGGTTGTTAACGATATCGGTTCCATCCAGTTTACATAGTTGATGGTCTTCTGCGAGAGCGCCCATAACTTGAAACCCTTCGATAATTTCAGGGACGATAGCTGCTTCAGAGCATCCGACTAAACTGATCTTTGCCTTACCTTGTTTGATATCATTGACGCCTTGTCTGAGGTTATACAGAAAGCTTGCACAGGCACCTAGATTAGCTGATGTGTTGCCGATGCTGTTGATAATGTAGCTATTAATAAAATTTGCCGGCATATCAGCAAGGGAAAGCGCTAGCATTTTGGAACTAATGCGTATGCCATTCTGTGGATTACCGATTAAGCCTGCCAATGAAAATCGGTCTATCTGACCCAGAGCGCTACTGGCATAAACAGAAATTTGATCGGGTTCCACCAATTTGGCGATATCTGGCCATGAAATGCCAATTGAACTGAGTAAATCCGAGGCTCCATAGACTGTCAGACGTAAACCGCGCGGATGATGGTTTGCGTTATATAAATCACCAACTTCAAATCCTTCCGGCAACTGACCCGCACTGGTTACAGAAGATACTTTTTGCGTGTCGAAGTGCGTTATTTTTCTGATCAGTGTGCCGTTTTTGGCACTCTCGATATGGGTACCTGTAACCGATGCTGTATTTTTAACAATGCCCATTCGATGACATAAATCGAGCCATGTATCTTGCATGATCTCGTCGCTGAGACTGTCTGACACGATGCGTTTATAGCTGTGGAATCCAGAACTTCTTCCGGCCGCATTGATACCACCCAAACCAACAATTACGGGTAAATTACTCATTACGAACTCCGAAAAGATTTTTCTTGAAGTCTAGCAGTTAGGATAAATTAAAACTCTTATATCCCTGTCATTAAAGCTGAGAATATGGTCACACCTTATCGACTATCTCGAAGCTAAATATTGGTGGTGATATATAAAAGAGGTGCGCACAATTCTGGAGAAAAGGAATGAAAATAGCATTTGTCTTATATGACAAAGCGTTGCAAAGCGGGATAACGTTAGCATCGGATATGTTAAACAGTGCCAGCAGCTTGAGAAGCCGGGTACAGCAGAGAGAAGAACCCTTCTATATGTCTGTTATTGGTGATGCGAAGGAAAATAACGAACACATAGCGCAGATTACGCTACATACCCACCATAAATTTTCGGATCCTGTCGATTTTGATTTGGTTTTTTTACCTCCGATGTGGGGAAATCCCTCACCTTCTATGGCTGGCAGGGAAGATATTCTCGAATGGTTGCGTCGGCAAAAAGAAAATCAAGCTATTATTGTTGCGACTGGCACCGGGGTATATTGGCTGGCGAAAGCGGGATTGCTTGAAGAAAAAACAGTAACAACTCATTGGTCTTTCTATGGCAAGTTTGAACGTCGGTTTCCGACGGTTGGTGTAAATCGTAAGGCAAGCATCACGTATTGTGACAACATTTATTGTGTGAGAAGTATTAACTCCCAAACCGAACTACTTGTTTACTTGATCGCCCAGTTTTTCAGTGCACCGATTGCTAAGATCATTGAAAAACATTTCATGCATGAAGTATCAAATTTTCAGTCAGAGCCGTTTTTTCAAGTGGGAGGCAACACGCAATTTGATGAAATGGTGTCGATAGCACAAAGTTATATTAAGCAGCATGTGACTTCACAAATCACGATTAAGGACATTGCTACTCACGTTGGTGTGTCGGAGAGCACCCTGATACGTAGGTTTAAGGGGCAGGTAGGCGTCTCACCACATAAATACATGCTCGATCAGCGTTTATTAATTGCCAAGCAGCTTCTGCAAGATAATAGCCTGACTTTACTGTATATAGCGCAATTAGTGGGCTTTAAGGATCCCCATTACTTTAGTAAAGTATTTGAGCAACACTTTAAACTGACTCCCGTTGCTTACCGTAAGCTGGTGAAAGCCAAAGTTTTCCATGCCTGATGTTATTTATCTATTTGCCGGAATAGCGTCAGAAGAATCCCTTATAATATTGGCTCCAAAGCGAGTTCTGAATACACCAGATTCTGAGCGCCAAAATAACGGCCCCGCAGGTGTAAGGAAAACGGGTTAGCGTTTTAAGAAAATTTCGCAAGTAATATTTTCCCTAGCTAGCCGAGATAAAATAGTAAAGAGCCTGTATTAAGCTCAACTCAATCCAAGACCACGCAAACCGATGATGTTCAAATCAGCAGCCGTAAAACGACCTTTCCAGTTCTTTTCATAGTGTTCTTTGGGAAAATCGGCCGGAGATGTTCCATGTTCAAGAGCATCTGCAACGTGGTGAGCATAAGCCAGATTTCTGTCACACAGCGGCACCACCGGGATATACATTACATTGCCCCAGCCTTGCTGATTTTCCACTTGTGCAACGGAGTGGATAAGATCACAGTGCCACCACACAGAATCACCAGCCTGCAATGATGGAATACTGCACAATCCTCGGACAAGATGAGGGTGCCATTTCTCGGAGATGGGAAGCGCCTTATTGGGGGCAACGCCACACAGTTCGTCTTCGGGGACATCATTCAGCAGTGGCCGTAACAAAATGTATGCCATTGCTTCTGGCACAGGAACAACATGCAGAAGTCCTTGACCGAGGATCATATCAGACAGCGCCGTCCAGCCCTGAAATGTCCGAAAAACTGAACATTTTGTTGTGTTATCGTACTCGGTCACTTCTGGACGGTAGGCTGCATCCCAAGGATCGTATTCTTTGAATCGGTTGGTGAAAATTTTATTGAACACTTTTTGGTAGGCGGGTTGCAGCCAGCGCTCTAGAGTACCCGAGTCTGTATGAGCGCCCAGCCCTTTTGATGTTATGCCCGGTGGCCGACGGCGAATGCGGTCGGGATAAATCATGTTGATATCGGGATCAAACCAACTTACGCCATTTGACTCAAATTTCCACAAACGGTTTAGAAAAGACTGTACCCGCGCAATTTCTTCACTTTGTCTGGCTTCCATCTGAGCATGAGACCAGTAAATGGGGTAAATCTCTGGGCGAGATGCTTCAAGGCTATCGAAGAAGTTATCCCCCGGCCCTTGATAAACGCGATCGAAGTTATTGATATCGAGGTAATCAAGCATGGACTGATCCCATGCCAGTGCTTTATCTCGTGGAAAATTCTGTCTGACGACCAAACATCCACGACGTTTAATCTTTTGTAGGGTTTGTTCTGTGACTTTGCGTTCCGCCACATCACTCCAGTGTATTTCCGGCCAGGCACTCCCGATGTTTTTTTCATCCACACGGGCGGCGGCGATCTCTTTTTCTATTTTGTCGCATACCTGAGCGAACAGGCCTTCAACATCGCCTATCTGTTCGCGCATGGCTTGTTTCATCCGGCGAATTTTTTGTCGGTAATCATCAGGAAAAACGGTAGAGGTGAAAGAAGTATTCATAGCAGACTCTTTCTGTTAATCGTTTTAATTTTCGTATGAAAGTAAATTTGATTTATGTACGCTTTATAAACGAAATATTAACCCATTTACAGCAAAAGGTTTTGAGCTAACGCGCAGAATTTATTTTTCTTTGGTAGGCCGTGGCAGTTGAACGGGATTACTGCTGATCTCTTAATCTCTCATCAAGAAATTAGAAAGTGAAAATCAGATAAGATCTTCACTTGTATAAGTGATTAGTCCCATTTCATCTGCCAGAGCATTAATTTCTTTCATAACCTCGTTTGATGATTGGAGAGGCTGGGATTGAATGGATACGGTAAAGTCACTATTTTTAAGTCGATCACCAAATAACATGATGGCTTTATCACCATGTTGTTTTGATGCCCAAGTTATTGCCTGAGCTGTTGGATTATCTTGGTAAATTTGACTCGCCAGTTCTTGTGTCTGAGGGTAGTTTTCCGCATCGGAGAGTAAAACTTCTTTTGGATCATTACCCCATTTTCGTAATACCCGAGGATTAATATCAACAGTGATAAGATTAATGTTGGGAATGAGTCGGCTATAAACCAGTTTATCTAATTTCCCGAGATCAAAAGGCTGGTTGTCACACCCTGTTGGTACATCGTGATAAACTGTCTCCATAACAGCAACTGGAATATTTTCCCCGCCGTAGATAGTTGGTACAGGTTTACCTTTCGCGTTTTGGCATGGACTGAATCTGGCATTTCCTTTTCCTGGGTTAAATTCAGCCCCGCTGTATGCTTTGTTATGAATCCGCTCAATGGGAGTGTTCGTTTTCCAAACTCCAGTCTTAACTGAAGTGTTGAGACGTTTCTTGCCTTTTAGATTAGCCATGCAGCGGCCCTTCAGCTTCTTGTCTTGCAGCCAATAGCACATCTCCTGGTCGGTTCATCAAAACGTCTTTGGGTTTGGCTTTACCTAACCATGCATTAGGTGTTCCAAACCATATAGCGATTCCCCAGGAAGTCTTTTTCTCATCAAAAAGCTCAATGATGTTTTTCATTATCGGTAGAGGTAAACCGCCTTCATCCAGCGCATATTGTGGATAAAAATCTTTTCCTTTAACGGATATGGCAAAGATTTTTTTTGCCTTTTTCCAACGGTTAGGTGTTGCGCTTGGGTTACTTGATGAAAAGCTGGCAAATTTGCTTAATGCTCTTGATGAAAGCCAGTTTGCGTTTTCTAAGATTGCATTTTTCAATGTTTCAATTCGATCTTTTTTGTTTGATGTTTTTCGTGATACTTTCTCGTTTTTACTATTTCCCAGAAGATCTGCGGGAATATTTATATCTAACTTAATGATATTACGAGAGGAAAGGTTTCGTTTGACTGTGGTTGTTGCATTTAGTGCACTAAGGAGTGCGATCCGAAAATCTCTAACGTCAAACTCTCCAGCAGCCATTTTTGGTAATTCAACTAATAAGAAGCGATCTGCTTCATTGGGAGGGATATCGGTGACATATATATGCTCAATGTGGTCTTGTTCATTTGACAGCACATCAAGGATAGAGACATAACTTAAACTGAGTTCTTCTTGAGCTTTGTTTTTTCTTGGTGTTTTGGTGTTCATTCCAACCTTCTTATCCGGATTTGTATAGGGTGTAGATATTGTTGATATGGTTTATATCAGTTATATCTCAGTATTGTGCAAAATATGGTCAAATGCAAGCTGAGTTTTGGATGGTTGCGCTCAGAGGGAAGGTTTTTCGTTTTCCTTTACGGGAACGCTACATCCAATAATCTATTTACTTAGCTATTTCAGGCATCCCTTTTTTATACACCACTAAATTTTTATTTTTATCATTCGGCCGATGTCCAGACCAAAACAACGCCATGCCTGTCGGAGCGGGTTCAATATCTTCGGATAACATGATAAGCCAGCGACATGTTTGTGGAGCAGCAAAATCTTTCTGTCTTTGATGAAGGATATGGGCGAAGTAATAAAGCATTGGCGCTTCTGATTCGCCGATAAAATAAGATGACATGCAATCATCGGCTTTATATTCTCCTGCTAAATGCTGTTTAAGATCGGTAAATACTTCTTTATAGCCTTTGGTATAATCAATCCAGCCGATAAACAAGGTAAATACCAATCCCCAAACAACAGCAATCCCTAAGGTCCAGTTTTGTGCGGTACGTAAGGCGGGAGATTTAGACAGTATTCTGCTCTTAGCTAGCCAGATAATGGTGATAATAACGGCACTGGTGAATATAAAACCGGAAAAGTGCATCTGATAACTCATTGGCAGCCATTTTCCCAAAGGTGCCAACCAATGTTTGTAATCAGAAGAGAGTGATAGAAAATAAGTTGTCCATACAAAGAGAATCAGAATAGACCATAGCACTGAAAAACAGAGACTCAGAGCGCTGTAAATTTTTTCGGGTAATTGGGTAAAGATGCCCGTTGCTAAGATAGCCATCGGGGCAATAAAGGGTAACAAGTACAACGCACGGCTGGAGGCTGATATTTGTAACAGGATGATACCGAGTAATATAAATGCTGCAAAAATAAAATACCGTTGATCGGTAAGGGTTTTTATCGGGTTTTTAATAATAAAGATAAAGGCTAATAGGCCTGCTGGAAATGCGAATAATAACACAGCTTCTGGAATTCGGCTTGGATCAGCTCTTGCACCTAAATCTTCAACAGAAAACCCTAAGAAGCGGCCGATATTGTTATCCCAAAACCAAACTTTAAATAAGTCTGGGTGTTCAATTAATAACATAACTGGCCACGGTAAAATTAAAATGAGAGCAATTACCCCTGCGAAAAAGACATTTAGCCAATATTGTTTAGCCCGACAATTTTTTAGAAAAATCGGTGTTAATAGCAGGCAAATCCATAATAACCCAGGGATGAACACCCCTTTTGATAACATTGTGATAGCTGTGCCAATAGCCAGCCATAATATGGAATAGCGTTTTTTTTCGTTTTTAATCAACCCCAATAAACCATATAACCCAATCGTCGTGCCTGTAATCAAAGCGGTATCGGTGAACATATCGTGGCTATGACGAACGATCCCAGGAGCACAGGCATACAGTGCAAAGGCGATCCATATGCGACTATTGGTGAAATTCTGTACATCAAATGCACGGCGAGCCAGAAGAATGAAGAATGAAAAATTAATTATGGAGAAAAATAAAGTGGCTGTTCTTGCGGCGTCATACATAGGCAGCCATTGAGACAATAAATGAGTAAATGTAGTGGCTGTCCAATAATATAGCGGGGGCTTTTCCATGAAAGGTTCACCGGCATTGATGGGGACTAGCCAATTACCTGTTTCATACATTGTCTGGATCATACCAAAACTATAATTTTCATCCTGTTTCCAAGGAGTATGACTATAAATTCCCGGCAATAGATAAAGTAACATGAATGCCACAAATAGGAATAATGCCTTGATATCTGTGTTCGAAAATCTATGAATATTATTCATCATTAATTACCAAAGTTAAGAAATATAAATTAATTAAATTGAACGGCTATTCAGTGTTTAAATGTCAAATATTAGACAATAATGGATTCGATGGATTAATGCAATAGTGTTTTATATTATTTAGTTTGATGTTTTGTGCGTATATAGAATGGTTTTATGATAAGAGAATATTGTTTCTTATTGAATTTATTGCAAATAATTTTCATTTATAACTATTACTCAAGATAATAGTTGTTATAGTGTATTTTTCTTGTTGAGGTTTTATTGAAATAAATCTCATTGAGAGATGAAGTTAATATTATATTTGCATATTATTCTATATAAATTATTGTTGTAAATAGAAAGTTGGTCATATTTGTATTTTTTATATTAAACTAATTTCTTTAATAATAAATAATATTATTTATATTAATATGTGTATAATCAATGTTATCTATAATAAGTAAAGTTATTTTTTAAAGTTACCCATATTTTAATAATATTAATCTATATTTTGTTTTTTTAATTAATATTCAAATTATGCTTATGATATATTTATATATTTATATATTTATATATTTATATATTTATATATTTATATATTTATATATTTATATATTTATATGAAAGAGTGTTTTTCGATTAAATATGAATTTTGACAAAATTGTGGGCGATTTTTTCTGGTTTTTAGGCTATGTTTAATAGCTAGTTTAGCTCTTTAAAAGTTGGTAGAGTTTTAGGCTCTTAAAAAGAGATTTTAAAACAAATAGATACTTTTAGAGTGTTCTCCGTACATACGGAGATAAACCTCATTAAAAATTAATGATATAGAGTACGTTCGAGTGTTCTCCGTACATACGGAGATAAACCGATCCCGCGCAGCGTTTCCTGATGATGCAATCCGTGTTCTCCGTACATACGGAGATAAACCGGTTAATTGCCGCCGAAGGTTTTGACGCATTACGTGTTCTCCGTACATACGGAGATAAACCGATTTGGGTATTGTCGGTTTTAAGAATCGATATGTGTTCTCCGTACATACGGAGATTACCCACAACAAATTTTATGATTATCTCTTGATTCTCATCCCTTATTCACTGGATAATCATTCGCCTCAAATTCTCTCTCCATTTTTTTACCTGAAAAGCCAAACGATTGCGTATAGAAGTGGCTGCACTAATGAGTACAGCACTGATTTTAAATATCTTATGACGTAATCGTTTTCGTTGGGTGGAGTGGAGAGCGATAGCGTTAAAAATTCAACATAATGGCAGGGGAAAGACATGTCTGGCATGCAGGCACCAACTCAATGCAAACTCGATAAGTATTTTAAGATTACTGAACGCGGAACGACGGTACGTCAGGAAATTTTGGCTGGATTGACGACATTTCTGGCGATGGTCTATTCCGTTATCGTTGTGCCGGGCATGCTGGGGCAAGCCGGATTTCCTCATACAGCGGTCTTTATTTCTGTATGTTTGGTGACGGGTATTGGCTCATTATTGATGGGATTGTGGGTTAACCTGCCGATGGCGATTGGCTGTGCAATCTCGCTGACCGCATTTACGGCGTTTAGTCTGGTTTTAGGCCAGCAGGTGAGTATTCCCGTGGCGCTGGGTGCCGTTTTCCTGATGGGATGCCTGTTTACGGTGATTTCAGTGACGGGGATTCGGGCTTGGATCTTGCGCAATATGCCAATGGGAATTGCTCATGGAACCGGTATTGGTATCGGGTTGTTTCTGTTGCTGATTGCGGCAAATGGTGTGGGGATGGTGATTAAAAACCCTCATGCCGGTTTACCGGTTGCTTTTGGCTCATTGACTGCATTTCCCGTGATAATGGCACTATTAGGCCTGGCGGCGATTATTGGTCTGGAAAGGAAGAAAGTACCCGGTGGTATTTTGTTGGTCATTATCGTCATCTCAATTATTGGCCTGATTTTCGATCCCGCAGTGAAATATCAAGGATTGTTTAAACTGCCAACGCTGGGAGAAGATGGGCTGTCTCTGATGTTTAGCATGGATATTATGGGGGCTTTGCAGCCGGTGGTGTTGCCGAGTGTCTTGGCGTTGGTGATGACAGCGATATTTGATGCTACAGGGACAATTCGAGCCGTAGCAGGGCAAGCTAACCTGTTGGATAAAGGCGGCCAGATTATCAATGGAGGCAAAGCACTGACGGCCGATTCCGTAAGCAGTATCTTTGCAGGCGCGATTGGGTCTTCTCCCGCTGCTGTCTATATTGAATCCGCTGCGGGTACTGCCGCTGGAGGTAAGACAGGTTTAACCGCAGCGGTTGTGGGTATTCTGTTCCTGCTGATTTTATTCCTTTCTCCGTTGTCGTACCTGGTTCCGGCCTATGCGACAGCTCCCGCTTTGATGTATGTCGGGCTACTGATGTTGAGCAACGTACGGAAGCTGAATTTCGATGATTCTGTCGAGGCTATGTCAGGATTACTGTGTGCGGTGTTTATTGTACTGACTTGTAATATCGTCACCGGTATCATGCTAGGGTTCAGTGCGTTGGTTGTCGGGCGAGTTTTCTCTGGTGAATGGCGTAAACTGAATATCGGTACGGTGATCATTGCTATCGTGCTAGTGATATTTTATGCCGGAAATTGGGCTATCTAAACAAAAAAATCATGCGCAGACGGTCAAGGTTTGCGCATACTTCCTCCCGTCGGATAAATTTTAAAACGTGTTAATTTTTCAGCACACTCCCGCCGATAAGTATAAAATAGACTAATGACTTGCTGGTCATTGATTCACAATGTGATTGTTTTTTGATTTTCTTTAATAACTTTAATATTTCTGGTTATTACGACTGTTATTAGAGTGAAAAAAAAGTCACAATCTCTTCACCGACGGATTTTTGGCAATTTGTAAGGGTAATATGGAAATATTTTTTACTATCTTGATCTTGATTTTGGTGGTGTCAGTTTCAGGTGTTCTTACTAAAATGATCCCGTTCCGCATTCCCTTGCCAATAGTGCAAATAGCAATGGGAGCACTGCTGGCCTGGCCTCATTTTGGTTTACACGTTACTTTCGATCCTGAATTATTCCTCGTTTTACTTATCCCTCCTTTATTATTTGTTGATGGCTGGAAAACACCGACCAGAGAATTTTTTCAACATGGGCGTGAAATAGTCATTCTGGTTTTATTCTTGGTATTAGTGACGGTTGTCGGTATTGGCTACTTGATTTACTGGTTGCTGCCGGGTATTCCACTTATTGCTGCTTTTGCTCTGGCTGCGGTGCTGTCACCAACTGATGCGGTTGCGTTGTCATCCATTGTTGGAAAAGGGCGCATCCCGAAAAACATGATGAGTGTGCTGGAAGGTGAAGCGTTGATGAACGATGCTTCTGGTCTGGTTGCACTGAAATTTGCCGTGGCAATTGCCATGGGAACGATGGTATTTACGGTCACTGGCGCAACGATAGAGTTTTTCAAAGTTGCGATTGGTGGTCTGTTGTCCGGTATTGCCATTACATGGTTGTACAGTAAATCATTGCGATTGATGAGCCGCTGGAGTGGCGATGATCCTGCAACTCAAATCATGTTCATGATGCTGCTGCCATTCGCTTCCTACATGATTGCTGAACATATCGGCGTATCGGGTATTTTAGCCGCGGTTGCTGCGGGTATGACTATCAGTAAGTCTGGCGTAATCCGCAATGCACCTTTGGCTATGCGCCTGCGTGCCGATAACGTATGGGGAATGCTGGCCTTTGTCTTTAACGGCCTTGTATTTGTCATGCTGGGGCTACAATTGCCGGGTATCTGGGAAACGTCTGTCGAGCAGGCTGAACTTGATCCGCAAGTTGAAACGTGGATGCTGTTTGCTGCGGTTGGCATCATTTATGTGGCGTTGGTATTGCTGCGGTTCTGCTGGTTATGGTTGATGAAAAATGCCAGCAAGGTGTTAATGAAGAAGAAACCGCTGGAGTTTGCTTCTTACACTACGCGTGAATTGTGTCTGGCGTCGCTTGCGGGTGTTCGTGGCGCGATTACGTTGGCGGGTGCGTTATCTGTCCCGCTTTTCCTGCCGGATGGCGATCCATTTCCAGCGCGTTATCAGTTGATTTTCATCGCAGCGGGCGTGATCCTGTTCTCCCTGTTTGTTGGTGTTGTTGTCCTGCCACTGTTGCTGCGTGGCATGAAAGTGGGAGATAAGCAGGCGGATATCAATGAAATCAGAATGGCGAAAGCAGCAATGGCTGAAGTTGCGATTGTCAGTATGAATAAAATGGAAGAGCGCTTGTCTGCCAGCACCGAAGAAAAACTGGATGCAGAGGTCGTGAGTGAAATTGCTTCCCGAGTCACGGGTTATTTGCGGCGTCGTACTGTAGGTAAAGATGAAATCGAACATAACTTGCTGGTTGAGGAGTTGGAACGGCGTTTCCGTCTGACGGCATTAAGGGCCGAAAGGGGAGAACTGTATCATCTACGTGCAACCCGTAAGATTAGTAATGAAACACTCCAAACGCTGCTGCATGATCTGGATTTGCTTGAAGCGTTACTTGTGGTTAAAGATCAATAAATTATGTGGCTGTTAACGATCACAACTTTTTTGTGGGCTGCCTCATTCAGCCTGATTGGTGCTTATCTTGCCGGTCAGGTTGATAGCTGGTTTTCCGTGCTGGTCAGAGTAGTGCTGGCCGCTTTGGTGTTTCTGCCGTTTTTGCGCTGGCGTGGGTTATCGCTGAAAGTGATCTCATTGTATATGGCCGTGGGAGCCTGTCAGCTTGGTGTGATGTATTTGTTTGTATTTCATGCCTACCACTACTTGACTGTCGCTGAATTTTTGCTGTTTACGGTGATGACTCCGCTATATGTCACATTGATATATGATGTGATGGGGCGTCAGCGTCTGCGTTGGGGCTATGCGCTGAGTTCTTTGCTGGCGGTGGCTGGCGCAGCGATTATTCGCTATGACCGATTGAGCGAATCTTTTTGGATTGGTTTGATACTGGTGCAGCTGGCGAATATTTTCTTTGCGATAGGTCAGGTTGGCTATAAGCGCTTGATGGAAGTGCATCCAATACCGCAGCGGATCGCGTTTTCGTGGTTCTATCTGGGGGCTTGTGTGGTCGCAATCATTGGCTGGCTGCTGTTTGGTGATCCACATAAATTGCCGACAACGCAATTACAATGGGGAGTCCTGATCTGGTTAGGTGCAGGCGCTTCTGGCATTGGTTATTTTATGTGGAACTATGGTGCAACCCAAGTGGATACCGGAACACTGGCGATTATGAACAATATGTTGGTTCCGGCCGGGTTGTTGGTCAATTTTTTAATTTGGCAGCAGCATCCTGATTGGCTGGGTTTTACCATAGGAAGCAGCCTGATTGTTGCATCTCTTTGGGTGCATCACCGTTGGATACTGAAACCCGTTTTACAAGCGGCAAATTGTCCACCGCGTGCTGGCGCGCAGAACGAATAAATGTATTAATGGCAGGTTGGTGCTGTTCTCCTTCTCGGCAGGCAGCATACAATCTGCTCCATAATCCTTCTCCCAACGTTTTTGTCACAACCAGCCCCTGCCTTTCGAATGTTTCCACTGCCCAATGGGGTAATGCGGCAATGCCTAAGCGAGCCGCCACCATCTGGATCAGTAACAGGGTATTATCGACGCTTTTTAATGTCGGGGTAACACCTGCTGGCTGGAGGAAGCGCCGCCAGATATCAAACCGTTGTCGCTGGACGGGATAAATCAGCAGCGTTTCGGGAGCGAGATCTTGTGGATAGATATCGCGCTTATTTGCCAATGGGTGATCCGGGGCAAGCACGAGTTTCACTTCATAGTCAAACAGCGACGTATAGTTCAGCTTGCTGTCTGCAATAATATCTGATGTCAGTACAATATCCAGTTCCCGCTGTTGCAGTGCAGGCTGGGGATCAAACGTCACACCAGATTTAAAATCCACACTAACCTGCGGCCAGCTTTCACTAAAACGCTTAAGTGCTGGCGTCAGCCACTGAATACAGCTATGGCACTCAATGGCAATGCGCAGGTTAATTTCTTCCGGTTCACTGCATTCACGCAGGGAAGCCGTCACCAGAGGCAGTACCTTCTCCGCCAGTTTTAACAGCACTTCTCCTTGAGGCGTAAGGCGCAATGGCTGGCTTTTGCGAATGAAGAGTTTGAACCCCAGCCGATGCTCCAGTTCACTGAACTGATGAGAAAGAGCAGATTGCGTCTGATGCAGATGATTTGCAGCCGCAGCCAATGAACCGCAATGGTTCAATGCCTGTAGTGTTTTTAAATGTTTTATTTCGATCATGAAAAACCTTCAAGTTGATAATGAATAATTTGCGCTTGTGGTTTATACAGTACCTGTTGATTATAGAAGTGTAAACATCTAGACGGCTAAAATTTGCGGGTGACGACATGACAGTTTTGAATCATACATTAGGTTTTCCACGTATCGGCTTGAAAAGAGAGCTAAAAAAGGCGCAAGAGAATTATTGGGCAGGCAAAATTTCTCAACAGGAATTGCTGGAAACAGGTCGTGAATTACGTGCACGTCACTGGCAACAGCAAAAAGAGGCGGGGGTTGATTTAGTTCCGGTAGGTGATTTTGCTTGGTATGACCAAGTATTAACGACTAACTTGTTATTGGGCAACGTGCCTCCACGTCATCAAAATGAAGATGGTAGCATCGATCTGGATACGCTGTTTCGTATTGGCCGCGGTCGAGCTCCAACAGGTGCACCAGCGGCCGCTTCTGAAATGACTAAATGGTTCAATACAAATTATCATTATATCGTGCCTGAATTTCAGCAGGGGCAAGAATTTAAATTGGGTTGGACTCAATTACTGGATGAAGTGGATGAAGCACTGGCATTGGGACACAACGTCAAACCTGTTCTGCTGGGGCCTGTAACTTATTTATGGCTCGGCAAGGTGAAGGGTAAAGCCTTTGACCGCCTCTCTCTGTTAACGGATATTCTCCCTGTCTATCAGCAAGTACTGGCAGAATTGGCAAAACGGGGCATCGAATGGGTGCAGATTGATGAGCCAGCACTGGTACTGGAATTGCCGAAGGAATGGCTGGAGGCCTTCTCAACGGCTTATCAGGCGCTGCAAGGACAGGCTAAATTACTGCTGACGACTTATTTCGATAGCATCAGCCATAATCTGGCGACGATCAAATCACTGCCAGTACAAGGGCTGCATGTAGACTTAGTTGCAGGGAAGGATTCCCTTGATGAGTTGAATCAGTCTCTGCCGGAAACGTGGTTGCTTTCATTGGGGGTCATCAATGGGCGCAACGTCTGGCGAGCAGATCTGAGTGCGAAATACCAGCTTGTGGCATCGCTGGCAGGCAAGCGTGATATTTGGATCGGCACGTCCTGTTCATTGCTGCATAGCCCGATTGACCTGAACGATGAAACCGGGCTGGATGAAGAAGTTAAGAGCTGGTTTGCCTTTGCATTACAGAAATGTGCAGAGCTGTCTTTGCTGACGCAGGCACTGAATGCACCGGAAGGCAGCAAACAGGCTGAACTGGATGCTTACAGTGCGCCAATCCGTGCACGCCGTAGTTCTACAAGGGTGAACAATCCGACGGTGACTGAGCGCATCACGGCGATCAAACCACAGGATAGCGAGCGTAATCTGGTTTATCCAGAACGGGCCAAACTCCAGCGTGAGCGTTACAACTTACCGTTGTGGCCAACCACAACCATCGGATCATTCCCACAAACAACGGAAATTCGTAGCCTGCGTCTGGACTTCAAGAAAGGTCGTGTGGACAACACGCACTATCGCACCAATATTTCTGAACATATTAAGCAGGCGATCAATGAACAGGAAAATCTGGGACTGGATGTGCTGGTGCATGGTGAAGCCGAACGTAACGACATGGTCGAGTATTTCGGTGAACATTTTGACGGCTATGTCTTTACCCAAAATGGCTGGGTACAAAGCTACGGTTCCCGTTGTGTTAAGCCGCCAGTAATCATTGGCGATATCAGCCGCCCAGAAGCCATTACTGTAAATTGGGCAACATATGCACAATCCCTGACGGATAAGCCTGTCAAAGGAATGTTAACAGGGCCGGTGACTATCCTCTGCTGGTCATTCCCAAGGGAAGATATTAGCCGCGAAACGATTGCCAAACAGATTGCACTGGCCTTGCGTGACGAAGTTGATGATTTACAAAAAGCAGGTATTGGCATCATTCAGATTGATGAACCCGCACTGCGTGAAGGTCTGCCGCTGCGCAGGGAAGAATGGCAGGCATATCTGGAATGGGCTGTGGATGCTTTCAAACTGAGTGCCGCGATTGCGGAGGATGATACTCAGATCCACACCCATATGTGTTATTGCGAGTTCAATGACATCATGCCTTCCATTGCAGCACTGGATGCGGATGTGATCACCATTGAAACTTCTCGCTCAGACATGGAATTGTTGGATTCATTTGAAGATTTCTCATATCCGAATGAGATCGGGCCTGGTGTGTATGATATTCACTCACCTAACGTGCCAAGTGTCGAATGGATTGAAGCGTTGCTGCGTAAAGCGGCTGACCGTATCCCAGTGGAACGTCTGTGGGTTAACCCGGATTGCGGCCTGAAAACCCGTGGCTGGACTGAAACCCGCCAGGCACTGGCGAACATGGTCGAAGCGGCGAAACGCCTGCGTGCTTCCGTAAATAACTAAGCTGAAAAAACGCCCGCTACAGCAGATAAAATGTGGCGGGCGAAAGAATTATTTCCCCAGTAATTTAGCTTTCAATAAATTCATACCCGCAGATTTTAAATCCAGATTTTCTGGAATTTCACCGTTTGGCGTGACTTTATCGATCAAATTGGGCAAATGCTGTGAGATTAATGATGACGCTTCATTGGGATCGATACCCATTTTCTCTGCCAATTGCTGGATCGTGGAAGAGCCAAAAACAGAAGAGATTTGGTCAGCATGAATCGGGGCATTTTCTCCTGAGCCGATCCACGAATGGATTGTGCCACCCAGTCCCTGCTGGGAAAACTTTTCTATTAATCCGCTTATTCCTCCCTGACCTTCAACCCAGTCCATCATATGCTGGAGTTGTTGGTTTTTACCCCCACTCAGCATATTGGTGATTTGATCAAAAAAGCCCATCGTAACTCCCCCTCTTATTGATGCTTTATTGGCTTAACCACATAAAACACTTATTTAGGTACGTTAACAGGAATAAAACAGTGGTAATGTTATTAAATAAAGATAGATGAAAGATATAATTATTACATTAGCATAATATTGCAGATCCATCCCACTTCTGTGGGATGAGAACAAAAATATGGCGGGTTATACCGAGGTTTTTGCCGTCTGATGCTTGCTGACTCTGTGACGGAGCGATAAGTATTGGCCTTGTCTGAATCTTATACTCAGTCCGTTGTTTTGGGTTATGAATGTGATTTTTATCACAAAATTATGTATGTGTTTCTTTATTTTTTCCAATTAAAGATGATTTTTATCACTAAAAAGTGTCAGATTAGGCACTAAATTTAGGCATCCCTGTTTTTTTGAATTATTTCCGTTGAGGAGCTCGATATGTCTGATGTATTTCATTTAGGTATCACCAAAAGCGACCTGCAAGGAGCGACTTTGGCTATTGTTCCAGGCGATCCCAACCGTGTTGAAAAAATTGCAAAATTGATGGATAACCCCGTTCATCTAGCTTCCCATCGTGAATTTACGACATGGCGCGCAGAAATTGACGGAAAGCCCGTGGTTGTCTGCTCTACGGGTATCGGTGGCCCTTCAACGTCAATTGCTGTAGAAGAATTGGCGCAATTGGGGGTGAGTACTTTCCTGCGGATCGGGACAACCGGTGCGATCCAGCCGCACATTAATGTGGGTGATGTATTGGTCACGACAGCGGCAGTTCGTCTGGATGGGGCCAGCCTGCACTTCGCGCCAATGGAATTCCCGGCGGTAGCTGATTTCGAATGTACCAACGCACTGTATGAAGCGGCAAAAGCATCAGGATCGGCCACCCACGTTGGTATAACGGCTTCTTCCGATACTTTCTACCCCGGACAGGAGCGTTACGATACTTACTCTGGCCGTGTCGTCCGCCGTTTCCAAGGCTCCATGCAAGAGTGGCAGCAAATGGGGGTGATGAATTATGAAATGGAATCAGCCACTCTGTTGACGATGTGTGCAAGTCAGGGACTGCGTGCCGGTATGGTGGCAGGGGTGATCGTCAACCGGACGCAACAGGAAATTCCAGATGTTGAACTGTTGAAAAAAACTGAAAGCAGCGCTTTGGGAATCGTGGTCGACGCGGCTCGCCGTTTGTTGTAATCGCTTTCATTAAGGGCCAGAACATGCTGGCCCGATCTTTCTGCTTACCTATCTTTCTTTCGTTCTAAAATCTGATAATGTCATAACGCTTTTTATCAATAACGATCTATTTAAATCATAACAAGAGTAACTATGACCACAACATTGCTATCCCATCCTTCATTGCTCCCCTTACATGGCGGCATTAACTTCCGTGATTTAGGTAATAAAACGCTACATAATGGCGCGAAAATCAAATCAGGGCTGTTATTTCGCTCAGGCTCTCTGGACAGGTTGACCGAAAACGATCAAGCTTTTCTGGTTGGCCAAAACCTTTTCCAGATCATTGATTATCGTGATAGCAGCGAAATTGAGGATAAGCCAGATCGAGTGTGGCGTGGGGCGAATTATCACCATGCTCCGGCCAATCCACTCTCTAAGGAAGTTGATGCCAATCTGGAAAAATTGGGTCAGGAACTTCTGGAACAGTTTGATGCACAAGCATTCATGCTGCGTTTATACGAATTATTGCCAATCAACAATCCTGCTTACAAAAAGCTGGCCAATCTATTGATGCAACCAGAGAACGGCGGAATTGTACAGCATTGTGCAGTGGGTAAAGACAGAACTGGCGTTGGATCTGCGCTGGTGCTGTTTGCTCTGGGAGCAGATTTGGATACGGTAATGGAAGACTATTTAGTCACCAACGTTACGCTGGCACCGTATCGGGAATATCTCTTGAATGAACATGCAAAAGTCATGAGTGACCGTGTGATTGAAAAATTTGCTTATGTTTATTCAGTGCGGGAAGAGTTTTTACTGACGGCCTTAAATAGTATTAACCAGCATTATGGCAGTGTGGATATCTGGCTGGAAAAAGATATCGGGCTGGATATGACAGCACGTGAAAAGTTACAAAGTTATTTTCTTGAATAAAAATACTGCGTTAGCATTGGTTTATATATCAGGTGCTAACTTGGTACATCTGATGAATTAATACAGGAACGGCTAATTTGAGCTTGCATGAAATTATCGAACTGGTCACAGACTTCGTAAAAGCCCATGAAGATTGGGCAATCCCCATTATTTTCCTACTTGCTTTTGGTGAATCTCTGGCATTTATCTCCCTGTTGTTGCCTGCGACGATCATTTTATTAGGATTGGGCGCGTTGATTGGTGAAAGCGGGTTAAATTTCTGGCCGATATGGATAGCGGCGGCCGCGGGAGCCTTTTTTGGCGATTGGGTTTCCTATTTGTTTGGTGTCCACTACAAGGATAATGTCGGCAAAATATGGCCACTGTCACGTCATCCGCAAACATTAGTTCGCGGCCATCGATTTTTTGAACGCTGGGGAGTTTGGGGTGTTTTCATTGGGCGATTTTTTGGTCCATTTAGAGCAGTTATACCGCTGGTGGCGGGTATTTGCGCCATGCCGAAACGTCATTTCCAGCTCGCCAATTTTGCCTCTGCGCTGATTTGGGCCTTCGGTATTTTGGCCCCGGGAGCGTTTGGTTTACGCTGGCTGGCAGAATGGATGGGCTAACTGCGAGCCGCTTTGCAAACTGAAAGAAACTCATTAAAGAATCTGGACATCTATACAGCATCTATTTAACTTACATTAAGGTGAAGTTAACCGGGGTGAAGTAAGCGGGAGGCGTATAGGTGGATATCCAGTGGTTATACATGTTGATTGGCAGTTTAAGTGGATTGCTGGGCGGAGGGATTTTCGTCTGGCTTTCTGTTCACCAGCGAATTCAACAGAAAGAGTTGGAACTGCGTGAACTGCATAGTCAGCTTGCTATCAGCCATGAAAAGTTAGAACAGTCCCGCTATTGGCGTACTGAGTGTGAGCAATTAAATCAAGAACTGCTGGCGCAGCGCGAAATCAACAGCGTACAGGAAGTTGAATTACGTGAATTAAGCACACGGCTTGAAGAGAGCAGGCTGGCCGCAGAAGAAAAACAGCGTCTATTGATCAATAGTGAACAACGCCTCAATACCCAATTTGAAAATCTCGCCAATCGTATTTTTGAGCAGAATCGGCGCCGTACCGATGAATACAGCCGCCAAAGCCTTAATGACCTCTTGATGCCTTTTCGCGAGCAGCTTGACGGGTTCCGCAGTCAAGTACAGGACAGTTTCGGACAGGAAGCTCGCGAACGCCATACTCTGACCCATGAAATCCGCAATCTCCAGCAACTTAATGCACAAATGGCAAAAGAGGCGATCAACCTGACGAAAGCCCTGAAAGGGGATAATAAAATGCAGGGTGATTGGGGCGAAATGGTGTTGGCTCGCGTTTTGGAATCTTCTGGTTTACGTGAAGGGTATGAATTTCATACACAGGTCAACATTAAAACAGAAAACGGTGAGCGCTTTCAGCCTGATGTCATCGTGCATTTGCCACAGGAAAAAGATGTCATTATTGATGCCAAAATGTCACTGATCGCCTATGAACGTTACTTTAACAGCGATGATGACACGCAGCAGGCACAGGCGTTACAGGAGCATATAAACTCAATCAAAGGACATATTCGGGGACTAAGCCGGAAAGATTATCAACAATTGCCCGGCTTACGGTCGCTGGATTATGTTTTGATGTTTATCCCCGTAGAACCGGCTTATCTGGTGGCTCTCAATCAAGCACCTGAATTACTGGATGAAGCATTGAAACATAATATTATGCTGGTTAGTCCATCAACACTTCTGGTTGCAGTGCGTACCATTAATAATCTTTGGCGCTATGAATATCAGAGCCAGAATGCACGCCTTATTGCGGACAAAGCAACCAGAATGTATGACAAAATGCGGTTGTTTGTGGATGATATGCAAGGGTTGGGACACAGCCTCAATAAAGCACAGGAGAGTTACCATTTGGCAATGAAAAAACTGGCTGAAGGGCGGGGAAACCTGATTAGCCAGGCTGAAGGATTCCGTGATTTAGGTATTGATGTTAAGCGCCCTATTGATTCACAGCTTATTGATAAATCTTTCCAATCATTGCAGGTTAATGAGTGAAGTGTGGATAGGGTTTTGTCAGAAAGGCTGGTACACTTGCTATAAATTTTTTTGAATAAAAAGCGGGCAAATAACATGGCTGATCAATCGAAAAAAACTACAGATTTTGGTTTCCGCACCGTAGAAAAAGATGAAAAACAAAATATGGTGGCCGAGGTATTTCACTCTGTCGCTTCAAAATACGACTTGATGAATGATTTGATGTCATTTGGCATTCATCGCATCTGGAAACGTTTCACCATCGATGCAAGTGGAATTCGCCGTGGTCATAAAGTGTTGGATCTTGCGGGAGGAACGGGGGATCTGACGGCGAAGTTTTCCCGTATCGTGGGAGAAAAAGGTGAAGTCGTATTGGCAGATATCAACGAATCGATGTTGAAAGTCGGGCGTGAGAAACTACGTGATATCGGTATCGTGGGCAATGTTAATTATGTTCAGGCTAATGCTGAAGAATTGCCTTTTCCAGACAATCACTTTGACTGTATTACCATCTCTTTTGGCTTGCGCAATGTGACGGATAAAGAAAAAGCCTTGCGTTCTATGTGCCGAGTACTTAAACCGGGCGGGCGTCTTTTAGTGCTGGAATTCTCCAAACCCGTACTGGCACCTTTGAGCAAAGTTTATGATGCTTATTCGTTCCATGTCTTACCTCGAATTGGCCAGATGATTGTCAAGGACGCGGACAGTTACCGCTACCTGACAGAATCCATCCGTATGCACCCTGATCAGGAAACATTAAAAACCATGATGGAAGAAGCAGGCTTTGACCAAGTTTCTTACACTAATATGACCGGGGGGATCGTTGCACTGCATAAAGGATTCAAATTCTGAAATGGAGACTCCCGAATTAAGTGATAACCTGAATTCTACGGTGTTGTTTCCGGTGCTGACTGCGTTTCTGGAAACGACTCTGAATCATCTTCTGTACCGTGAAACTGTATTGAAGTCTGCCCGCATGAGGCTGGCAGGTAAGGTACTGTCCATCGAATTGAAAGAAATTAAAACACCACTGGTATTGATATTCAGTGAAAAACAGGTGGATGTTTTGAGCCAATGGTCAGAGTCTGCCGACTGTTCGATGAAAACGACGTTCACCGCGTTACTCAAATTGCGAGATCGTCAGTGTCTTTCATCTCTGATTAACAGTGGTGAAATCGTTATCGAAGGGGATATGCAAGTTATGCAGCAATGGTCGGCTCTGCTGGATATGTCTGAGTGGGATCCTGCTCATTATCTTTCCCCTTATGTTGGCGATATTGTGGCAGAAGGCCTCAGTCGGGTGATGAAGGAAGGCGTTAAATTTGCCAGCAATGCGATTACAAGGCAGAAAACCTATCTTACGGAATCATTGACGGAAGAGTGGCGAATGGCACCCAACCCGCTGGAAGTGGCTTACTTCAGTGAAGAAGTCAATGCGGTTGCCAATGATATGTCTCATATGGAAAAACGGCTGGCGGCACTGGAGGGAAAATATGACTCCCAGTGAAATAAAACGCCTTTACTTTATTGTTCGGGTCTTTCTTTCCTATGGTCTGGATGAACTGATCCCCAATATTCGTCTGACATGGCCGTTACGTTTCGGGCGTTATTTCCTGTTCTGGCTCCCCAATCGACACAAGGATAAACCACTCGGTGAGCGGTTACGTCTGGCATTGCAAGAACTTGGCCCAGTGTGGATCAAGTTTGGTCAAATGCTCTCTACCCGTCGGGATCTGTTTCCTCCGGCTATCGCCGATCAACTCTCGATGTTGCAGGATCGGGTCGTTTCTTTTGATGGCGCAGTGGCTCGCAAATCCATTGAAACTGCTTTGGGTGGACCGCTGGAAACATGGTTTGATGATTTTGATTCACAGCCATTAGCTTCAGCTTCTATTGCACAGGTACATACTGCTCGGCTTAAGGAGAATGGCAAGAAAGTTGTCCTTAAGGTGATCCGTCCAGATATCCTGCCTGTTATCAAAGCAGATGTCCGTTTAATGTACCGTATGGCGCATCTGGTTCCTTTACTGCCCAATGGCTATCGTCTTCGCCCGCGTGAAGTTGTGCGTGAGTACGAAAAAACGTTGCTTGATGAACTGAATTTATTGCGTGAAGCAGCAAATGCGATCCAACTGCGCCGCAATTTTGAAGATAGCTCAATGCTTTACGTGCCAGAAGTTTATCCTGATTATTGTCGGGAAAATGTACTGGTCATGGAGCGTATTTATGGCATTCCCGTGTCAGACATTGCTACATTGGAAGCGCGGAATACGGATATGAAACTGCTTGCTGAACGTGGTGTTCAGGTGTTCTTCACGCAGGTATTTCGTGACAGTTTTTTCCATGCGGATATGCATCCCGGCAATATTTTTGTCAGTTATGAACGGCCGGAAGATCCGACTTATATCGGCATTGATTATGGTATTGTTGGCTCATTGAACAAAGACGATAAGCGCTATTTGGCAGAAAACTTCATTGCTTTCTTCAATCGTGATTACCGCAGAGTGGCTGAACTTCATGTGGATTCTGGTTGGGTTCCAGCCGATATCAATGTGGAAGATTTCGAGTTTGCTATCCGTACTGTCTGTGAACCCATTTTTGAAAAGCCGCTGGCTGAAATCTCATTTGGTCATGTCCTGTTGAATCTCTTCAATACAGCTCGTCGTTTTAATATGGCGGTTCAACCTCAGTTGGTTTTGCTGCAAAAAACGCTGCTGTATATTGAAGGCCTGGGGCGCCAGCTTTATCCTCAGCTTGATTTATGGAAAACGGCAAAACCTTTTCTGGAAGACTGGTTACACGATCAGGTTGGCATTCCGGCGATTGTGCGCGCATTTAAAGAAAAAGCGCCATATTGGGCTGAAAAATTACCGGAATTCCCTGAGCTGGTTTATGGCGCTCTTCAACAGCATAAACGTTTGCAGACGAGCATTGATCAGATATCGCAACAATTACAGAAACAACAGGTCAGCCAGAAAAAATCTCTCTATTTACTGGGGATCGGTGCGACATTGTTTATCTGTGGTAGTCTGTTTTTCATGACTGACCAGATTCATCTATCGTGGTGGTTGATGGGGGCGGCAGTCATATCGTGGATATTTGGTTGGCGCAGGCTTAAGTAAAGGTTATTTTGCCGTAGCCTTAATAGTGTGGTTGCGGTATTTTCGAACAAAAGTTCGTGGTTTATAATGAAAATATTAGTCGTTATTATTCCCTATGAATAGAGGTCAGTCATGATAAGCATCCCACAATTACTCATTATTGCTGTCATTGTCGTATTGCTGTTTGGCACCAATAAGCTTCGCTCCCTGGGTTCAGACTTGGGAGCATCGATCAAAGGTTTTAAAAAAGCGATAAGTGATGATGAAAAGCCAGATCAGGCTGAAAAAAATAGTCATGATGCTGATTTTGAGACCAAAAGTATTGCTGAAAAATCCACTGTTGCCGAGTCTGAAAAATCAGAGAGCAAAAATAAAGAGCAGGTATAAACCGTGTTTGACATTGGTTTTAGCGAACTGCTGCTGGTGATGGTGATTGGTCTGGTTGTTTTGGGGCCAGAACGCTTGCCTATAGCAGTCAAAACAGTGGCTGGCTGGATACGGGTATTACGCTCGCTGGCGGCTAATGTCCAGAATGAACTTGCTCAGGAGCTAAAAGTGCAAGAGCTTCAGGACAGCTTGAAAAAAATGGAAGAAAAAGCAGATTTGCAATCACTGTCCCCAGAATTAAAGGCATCGATGGACGAGTTAAGGGAGGCTGCTGAATCACTGAAAAAATCGTATCAGCTGACTCCTGACGAGGCTAAAGCGTTAGAAGAGGATGAAACACATTTTCACTCTTCTGCATCTCACTCAGTATCAGAACCGACGTCAAAACAAAATAAAAATCAATCTCCTGAAAAAGCCAATAGTGAACACTAAAACATGTCTGTGGATGATACCCAACCTCTTATCGGTCACTTGATTGAGCTGCGTAAGCGGATTTTAAATAGTTTGATTACCGTGCTGGTGATTTTTTTGGCACTGGTTTATTTTTCTAATGATATTTATCGGCTTATTGCTGCACCGTTAATGGAACAATTACCGAAGGGAGCAAATATGATTGCGACAGATGTCGCATCGCCTTTCTTCACGCCAATCAAACTGACTATTATGGTGTCTATCGTTGTGTCGGCACCGATGATCCTGTATCAGGTATGGGCATTTATTGCGCCAGCATTATATAAACACGAGCGCCGTTTGATCATGCCCCTGCTGTTTTCCAGCAGTGTACTGTTTTATCTGGGCATGGCATTTGCTTACTTTGTGGTATTTCCCATTGCATTTGGTTTTTTTGTCAAAACAGTGCCAGCAGGGGTGGTCATTTCGACAGATATCAGTAATTACCTGAGTTTTGTCATGGCCCTATTTATGGCGTTTGGTGTCTCATTTGAGGTGCCGGTCGCCATTATTCTGTTGTGTTGGAGTGGCGTTGTAACGCCTGAATCCCTGAAAAGAAAACGCCCTTACATTTTGGTTGGTGCGTTTGTGGTTGGCATGTTGCTAACACCTCCGGATGTTTTCTCGCAAACTTTGCTGGCTATCCCGATGTATCTGCTATTTGAAGTGGGGATTCTGCTTTCTCAGTTTTATGTGGGTGGACGAAAATTAGACAGAGCAGAAAACGAATCTGAATATGATGAAGGTAACAATCCAGAAAAATAACTAGCCATCTGCCATTGATGGTTATCGCTAACTGAATGATGGTGTTAAGATTATCAGCGGAGCGATGACAAAATTAACCCAGCGTGTTGTCGCTGGGTTTTACATTAGGAGAGCAGTAATGAGCTATGCATTTCCAGGTACGTTTCCTGGTCGTCGTATGCGCCGTGTACGTCGTCATGATTTTTCCCGCCGTCTGGTTGCTGAAAATCAACTCACTGTCAATGATCTGATTTATCCTGTTTTTGTTATGGAAGGAACCAATCAACGTCAAGAAGTGTCTTCTATGCCAGGAGTGTATCGTCTGACAATCGATCTTTTGTTGAAAGAAGCGGAAGAGATTGCCCGACTGGGTATTCCTGTTTTGTCTCTGTTCCCAGTCATTGAAGCAGACAAAAAATCACTGGATGCGCAGGAAGCCTATAACCCTGATGGTTTGATTCAGCGCTCTATTCGCGCATTGAAAGATGCGGTTCCTGAGCTGGGATTGTTGACAGATGTGGCACTGGACCCATTTACCACGCATGGACAGGATGGTGTCATTGATCAGGATGGGTATGTCATCAATGATATTACCAAAGCGATTCTGGTTAAGCAGGCGCTATCCCATGCTGAAGCAGGGGCTGAAATCGTTGCGCCGAGCGATATGATGGATGGCCGTATTGGTGCCATTCGTGATCAGCTTGAGGTCGATGGCCATATCAACACGCAGATTATGGCTTACTCAGCCAAATATGCCTCCTGTTACTATGGGCCATTCAGAGATGCAATTGGCTCTAGCGGTAATTTGAAAGGCGGCAATAAGATGACCTATCAGATGGACCCCGCAAACAGCGATGAAGCGTTGCAGGAAATTGCACAGGATTTGCAAGAAGGAGCGGATAGCGTCATGGTTAAACCTGGTATGCCTTATCTGGATGTGATCCGTAGGGTGAAAGATACTTTTGGTGTGCCAACATTCGCTTATCAAGTTTCTGGCGAATATGCGATGCATATGGCTGCTATCCAAAATGGCTGGTTGAAAGAACAGCCAGCCATTATGGAATCACTGCTGTGCTTCAAACGTGCGGGTGCCGATGGCGTACTGACTTATTTTGCCAAGCGTGTAGCACAATGGTTGCATGAGCAGAAATACTGATTATTTTTAATAAAATAGATAAAAAACAGATAATAAAAACGGGCAAAATAGCCCGTTTTCGCTGATTAAATTTTAATGAATTGTTTATTATCCAATGCCTTGGATACTTCTTTATTGAGAATATTCAACAAGAGAATTGAGCGGGTTTCTCCATCTGGTTCATTATAAATTGCTTGAATACCTTCGAAAATCCCTTCAGTTATCAGCACGGTATCGCCAGTAATTGGGGTTTCAGGTGCAATATATTCCTGTTCCGTTGCGGACATCAATTCATCAATCAACGTTTGTGGGACAACAGCAGGGTAAGTGCTGAAACGAATAAAATGATTGACGCCTCGTGTTGAATTGATAGTCGTGGTATGAATAATCTCTGGATCAAAATTCACAAAAAGGTAATTGGGAAAAAGGGGTTCAGTGACGGTAGTTCTTTTACCCCGAACGATTTTTTCAATTTTGGCTGTAGGTGTCAGGCAAATAACATCCTGTCTCTCTAAATTTCCTATTGCTCGAGAAATTTGCCCGCGTTTACAGTACAGAAGATACCAGTTTCCCATAATATTCCGACTCCATTACACAATATGTCTAGCATAACAAAACCAGGGCTTCAGGATCATCAATAAAGTCAGAGTGTGTTTAACGTGTATACCTAATAGATTGCAAATTGCAGCGCAGTGGCAAGTGAATGAACGCAGTCAACAAAACAGCAATTTGAAAAATGAATGAAGGATTCAAATTTTTCCAGCATGGTAAAACATTCCCTGAACAATGTGATACACAGGCATTAGTTGATTGGATACCATTTTGCTGCATCTGAGCAGTTAAACTTACAAAATCGGAATAAATGCATTTATTTTTAGTCAGTTATGAGTTTGCCTTGTAACCATCATGGGAGGGTTTATAATGTTCTTCCTCCTTAAAAACCGGCACAAATGAATAATATGAAATACCGTGATCTACGAGACTTTCTTTCCTTGTTGGAACAATCAGGTGAATTAAAACGAATCCGTATGGAGGTTGATCCTTATCTGGAAATGACGGAAATCGCGGATCGTACTCTTCGTGCCGGTGGCCCTGCCTTATTATTTGAAAATCCAAAAGGGTATTCAATGCCAGTATTATGCAATCTGTTTGGGACACCTAAGCGGGTTGCTATGGGAATGGGGCAGGATGATGTCAAGGCATTGCATGATGTCGGCAAGTTACTGGCTTTCCTCAAAGAGCCAGAGCCGCCAAAAGGTTTTCGTGATCTGGTCGATAAGCTGCCTAAGTTCAAGCAAGTTCTGAATATGCCAACTAAGCGCCTCAATTCTGCACCTTGTCAGGAGCAAGTCTGGACGGGAGATGAGGTTGATCTCACCCGTATTCCTGTTATGCATTGCTGGCCAGAAGATGCTGCACCATTGATAACATGGGGGCTTACTGTTACCAGAGGGCCAAATAAAGAGCGCCAGAATTTGGGTATTTACCGTCAGCAGGTTCTGGGTAAAAACAAGCTCATTATGCGTTGGTTATCACACCGTGGTGGAGCGCTCGATTTTCAAGAATGGTGCCAGGCACATCCGGGAGAGCGTTTCCCTGTTTCTGTTGCGTTGGGTGCTGATCCTGCCACGATATTGGGTGCTGTGACTCCAATTCCTGATACTTTATCTGAATATGCCTTTGCTGGGTTGTTGCGTGGGCATAAAACGGAAGTGGTTAAGTGCCTGTCCAATGATCTGGAAGTTCCTGCCAGTGCGGAAATTATCCTTGAAGGGTATATTGAACCGGACGAAATGGCACCGGAAGGGCCATATGGCGATCACACTGGTTATTACAATGAAGTGGATATGTTCCCAGTATTCACTATCACCCATATCACTCAGCGCCGTGACGCTATTTACCATTCTACTTATACTGGCCGTCCACCGGATGAGCCTGCTGTACTGGGCGTGGCGTTGAATGAAGTTCTGGTGCCAATACTGCAAAAACAATTTCCTGAAATTGTCGATTTTTATCTGCCACCAGAGGGGTGCTCCTATCGGCTTGCTGTCGTTACGATGAAAAAACAATATGCAGGCCATGCCAAGCGGGTCATGATGGGAGTCTGGTCATATCTACGGCAGTTTATGTACACAAAATTTATTATCGTTTGTGATGATGACATCAACGCGCGAGATTGGAATGATGTCATTTGGGCGATAACTACGCGAATGGACCCGCAGCGAGATACTGTCTTAATGGAAAATACACCGATCGACTATCTCGATTTTGCATCACCGGTTTCTGGGTTAGGCTCAAAAATGGGATTGGATGCAACCAATAAATGGCCAGGAGAGACACAAAGGGAATGGGGGCGCCCGATAGTTATGAGTGATGAAATTCGCGCCCGTGTCGATGAAATTTGGGATCAATTAGAAATTTTGAAGCGATAAGAGGGAACGCATGACAACACTGAGCTGTAAAGTCACATCGGTTGACTCCATTACAGATACCGTTTATCGGGTTCATTTATTACCTGATTCGCCTTTTTCTTTTCGTGCGGGGCAATACCTGATGGTAGTTATGGATGAAAGAGATAAGCGTCCGTTCTCCATGGCATCGCCACCATCAGAAAAACAGACGATCGAGTTGCATATTGGGGCTTCTGAGTTAAACCTGTATGCAATGGCGGTGATGGACAGGATCCTGGATCAGAAAGTGATCGATATCGATATTCCACATGGTCAGGCATGGTTTCGTGAAGACAGTGAAAACCCGATGTTATTGATTGCCGGGGGAACTGGATTCTCTTATACCCGCTCTATTTTATTGTCAGCACTGGAAAAAAATCCGAACCGTGATATCTCGATCTACTGGGGAGGGCGTGAATTACATCATCTCTATGATCTGGGTGAATTGCAGGGGTTGAGTGAGCGTTATCCCAATCTGGCTGTGATTCCTGTGGTTGAACAGGTTGATGAATACTGGCAGGGCAGAACGGGTACGGTCTTGAGTGCAGTCTTAGAAGATTTTGGCAGTTTGGCGAACCATGACATTTATATTGCTGGGCGCTTTGAAATGGCCAAAATTGCCCGTGAACGCTTTTGTAGTGAACGTGATGCGTCTATTGATCGCATGTATGGGGATGCGTTTGAGTTTATCTGATCTGAGTGTTTTTGATCCGGCTGTTCGATAACAATAAAAAAACCCGCCCCTGACAGGCGGGAAACTACGGCAACAACTTATTCGAGTGATGCAATAGATAAGACAGACAAGGGAAAATGTTAAAAATCTCAATCAGTCAGATACTGAACAGCTAAACTCTCTCGATAATTGTAGCAATACCTTGCCCTAACCCAATACACATGGTTGCCAGCCCGAACTGTACATCTTTGCGTTCCATCAGGTTAAGCAGGGTAGTTGTGATGCGTGCGCCAGAACAGCCTAATGGGTGGCCGAGAGCAATTGCACCACCGTTCAGGTTAATCCTATCGTCCATACTATCCAGCAGATTCAATCCTTTCATACAGGCCAGTGATTGGGCTGCAAATGCTTCGTTTAATTCAATAAGGCCAATGTCAGCAAGGCTCAAGCCTGCTTTTTTCAATGCCATCTGTGTTGCAGGTACAGGGCCATAACCCATGATGGAAGGATCACAGCCAACAACTGCCATCGAACGAATTCGGGCACGTGCTTTCAACCCTAACTCGTTGGCTTTGCTTTCACTCATGATGAGCATCGCAGATGCGCCATCTGAAAGTGCTGAAGAGTTACCCGCTGTGACACTGCCTGTGACAGGATCAAAGACAGGCCGCAGCCCAGCCAGATTTTTCAGGTTGGTATCTGGACGAATCACTTCATCAAAATCGATGAACTTCAGGTTGCCATCAGCATCGTGCCCATGAATTGGTGCGATTTCGTTAGCGAACGCTTTTGATTCTGTCGCTTGTGCGGCGAGTAGATGAGAGCGCAGGGCGAATTCATCTTGCATTTCGCGGCTGATACCGTGCATTTTTGCCAGCATTTCTGCGGTCAAGCCCATAACACCTGCGGCTTTAGCAACATTGCGGCTTAATTTTGGATGAAAATCAACACCGTGAGTCATGGGAATATGCCCCATATGCTCAACACCGCCAATCATCGCAATGTTGGCATCGCCAGTCATGATCATGCGAGCACCGTCATGCAATGACTGCATTGAAGAACCACACAGACGGTTAACGGTCACCGCAGGGACCGAATGGGGAATGCCTGCCAGCAATGCGGAATTACGGGCGATATTGAACCCCTGTTCCAGTGTTTGTTGCACACACCCCCAAGAGATATCGTCGATATGCTCAGGCTGTACTGACGGGTTGCGCTTGAGTATTGATTTCATCAGATGTGCGGAGAGATCTTCGGCACGGACCTGACGGAATACACCACCTTTTGAGCGCCCCATTGGGGTACGAATACCATCAATAATGACTACGTTTTCCATGTTTTCAGACCTCACGCTTTTTCACCTGGATTAACAGCAATTTTGGCTGCGGCAGGGTAGTAACTTTCATTGCTTTCGGATTTCGCTTTCAGGCCAGCGGGAACTTGATACATTGCGCCTAAGTGGGCATAACGCTCAGCCAGTTTCACATAAGCTGCGGTTCCCATCGTATCCAGATAGCGGAAAACACCACCGTGGAATGGAGGGAAGCCTAAACCATAAACCAGCGCCATATCTGCTTCCGCAGGACTGGCAATGACACCTTCTTCCAAGCAGCGAACGACTTCGTTAATCATCGGGATCATGGTACGGGCAATGATATCTTCGCCAGAGAAAACCTGTTTCGGTTGACTGATACCTGCCAGCAGTTGATCGACGGTTTCATCCTGCTCTTTTTTCGGCTTGCCTTTTTTGTCTTGAGTGTATTTATAGAAACCCACGTCATTTTTCTGGCCGTAACGCTGATTTTCAAATAATACATCAATGGCATCGTGATAATCGCGAGTCATGCGCTCTGGAAAACCTTGTGCCATGACCGCTTGAGCATGATGGGCGGTATCAATGCCAACAACGTCGATGAGATATGCAGGACCCATCGGCCAGCCAAACTCTTTCTCCATGATCTTGTCGATTTGACGGAAATCACCGCCATCGCGCAGTAACATGCCGAAGCCTGCCAGATAAGGGAACAATACGCGGTTGACGAAAAAGCCTGGGCAATCATTGACAACAATCGGTGTTTTGCCCATTTTGCTGGCGTAAGCCACAACAGTCGAAATGGCCTTGTCTGAGGTTTTTTCTCCACGGATGATTTCAACCAGCGGCATACGGTGAACTGGATTGAAAAAATGCATACCACAGAAATTTTCCGGCCGTTTCAGTGATTTTGCCAATTCAGTGATTGGGATTGTGGAGGTATTGGAGGCTAGAATGCAATCATCGTTGATATGTGATTCTGTTTCTGCCAAGACCGCAGCTTTAATCTTCGGATTCTCAACAACGGCTTCGACAACAATCTGAGATTGTTCAATGCCCGCATAACTGAGTGTTGGTTGAATGGATGACAGAATCTTAGCCATTTTCATAGCATCCAGACGTCCACGCTCAAATTGCTTATGCAATAACTTAGCGGCTTCATTGACTCCTAAATCCAGCGCTTTCTGATTAATGTCTTTCATCAGAACAGGAACGCCTTTGCGTGCAGATTGATAGGCGATACCACCACCCATGATACCTGCACCCAGTACCGTTGCATGCTGTGGCACTGTGACTTCTTTCAGATGTTTTTTCGCCAGACCTTTGACATATTGGTCATTCAGGAAGATGCCGACCAAGGCACGGGCAACAGTGGTATGAGCCAGTGGAACAAAACTTTCTGCTTCTAGTTTCAAGGCTTCATCACGACCCAATGTCGCTGCTTTTTCAATAGTTTTTACAGCAGTAATTGGCGCTGGGTAGTGTGGGCCTGCGACTTTCATCACCATTCCTTTCGCCACGGTGAAGCTCATGGTGCGTTCAACATCATTGAGGTTCAGTGGGGAAAGTTTAGGTTGGCGGACGGCTTGCCAATCCAGATCGCCTATGATGGCCTGTTCCAGAATAGAAACAGCAGCATCTACCAGCTTTTCAGTCGGCACAACGGCATCAACCAGGCCATTTTTTAGCGCGTCTTCTGCACCAATATCTTTGCCTGCTGTAATAATTTCGAGAGCGTTATCTGGGCCAATTAAACGTGGCAGGCGAACAGAACCACCAAAGCCCGGCATAATGCCTAATTTAGTTTCTGGTAATCCGATGCGAAGATCTGGGGATGCAACACGAAAGTCAGTTGACAGCACTACCTCACAACCACCGCCAAGTGCATAGCCGTTGATCGCAGAAATAGTAGGAACAGGGAGATCTTCAATACGGTTGAAAATATCATTGGCGAACTTCAGCCATTCCTGAAGTTTTTCTTTTGGTGCATCAAATAATGATAAGAATTCTGTGATGTCTGCACCAACAATAAAGGCTTGTTTTTCAGAACGTAGTAACAGCCCTTTTAATTCAGTTTGTTGTTCAAGGACGGCAACCGCTTTATCCAATGAAGCAACGGTTTTTGTATCTAATTTATTAATTGCAGCTGGTGCATTGAAGATCAGTTCTGCAATGCCATCTTTCAGCCAGTTTACTTGAATAGTGTCACTTAGGTAGAGCATGTCAATCTCCTCAATGAGTGCATACCATCTGGTATGACCAGATACGGTTGATTGTGATTAGTGTGTTAATCGAATGCAAATCAATGATGAATTTTTTGTAGAGTGGATCACAGGTAAGATTTATGATGGACGACAATATTTTTTATTATAGTTATGAAAAATATAAATATTGTCAGTCAACTGCGCTAAGGTGAGATTTCCCCATGGTGACACCAAAAATAATGAATTGTGGTAAGATTTATACTCCTGCCAGATAATCAAAAGGTTTATGAAGATGGAAAAGTTGGCATCCCTGTATCACGAACATATTAAAATATTACAAAGACGTGCCCGCGAAATACTGACACGAAATCAGCTTGACGCTCTACTTATTCACTCTGGCGAGTCATTACGTGTTTTTCTGGATGACTGCCATTATCCTTTCAAGGTAAATGCACACTTCAAGGCTTGGGTGCCTGTGACTAAAGTACCCGATTGCTGGTTATGGATTGATGGTGTTAATAAACCCAAACTCTGGTTTTATTCTCCCGTGGATTACTGGCATAGCGTGGAGGCTTTGCCCAATAGCCACTGGACTGAAGAAGTCGAGTTGATCCGTCTGGCAAAAGCCGATGATATCAAAGCAGAATTGAGTGGCTTATCAAAACAGAATACAGCTTATATTGGTGAGCAGACTGAGCGTGCAAAGGATTTGGGTATTCTCGAACATAATATCAATCCCAAAATGGTCTTGGATTATTTGAGTTACCATCGCTCATATAAAACAGATTACGAGCTGGTTTGTATGCGTGAAGCGCAGAAAACTGCCGTGAATGGTCATCTGGCCGCATACGACGCGTTTACATCTGGTGTGAGCGAGTTCGAAATCAATATGTTCTATTTGATGGCAACAGGGCACCGCGATACAGATGTCCCTTATAATAATATTATTGCCCTGAATGAAAATGCGGCGGTCTTGCATTACACCAAATTACAACAGACTGTACCTTCTGAAATTCGCAGTTTCTTGATTGATGCTGGTGCAGAATATAATGGCTACGCTGCTGATATCACCAGAACTTATGCAGCAAAACATAACAACGATTTCGCTTCATTGATTAAAGATTTAAATGATGAACAACAAGCGCTTATTGGCTCGATCAAGGCGGGTATTCGGTATACCGATTATCATATCAATATGCATCGTCGCATAGCCAAGTTGCTAAAAAAACACGGAATCATTAATGGAATCACTGAAGAAACTATGGTTGAGAAAGGGCTGACAACGCCATTTTTCCCACATGGGCTAGGCCATCCACTGGGTTTGCAGGTGCATGACGCTGCCGGATTCATGCAGGATGATACCGGAACCCATCTGGCCGCGCCGACATTACATCCTTACCTGCGTTGTACACGTATTTTGGAGCCGAGGATGGTTTTGACCATTGAACCGGGTATTTATTTCATTGAAACTTTATTGGCACCGTGGCGTGAAAATGAATACAGCAAACATTTCGACTGGAAAAAAATCGACATGTTTAAGCTTTATGGTGGTATTCGCATTGAAGATAACATCGTTATTCACGATGGAAAAATTGAAAATATGACCAGAGATTTACAGTTGTCATAATGAAGCCTTATTTGATCCCTGCGGCTTCAGTCAATTTCACTGAAGAAATAAAGAAAAGTCGCTTCATCACTCTGCTGGAACACACCAGCGGGGTGAATGAGGCAAAGTTATTTATCCAGAGCATCAAGGAGCAATACCCGGATGCCCGACACCATTGCTGGGCTTTTGTGGCAGGTGCGCCGGATGATTCGCAGCAATTAGGTTTTTCAGATGATGGAGAACCGACGGGAACTGCCGGTAAGCCCATGATCGCGCAATTAATAGGAAGCGGAGTGGGAGAAATCACTGCCGTGTCAGTTCGCTATTTTGGTGGCATCAAACTTGGCACGGGAGGATTGGTAAAAGCCTATGGCAATGGTGTGCAGCAGGCACTGAAATTACTGGAAACAGAATACAAAGTACCGCAGAAACTGTATCAATTGCAGTGTGAATATGCCCATATCTCGATGGTGGAACAATTGCTACAAAAATTTTCAGGGCAAGTGATTGCCAGTGAATATGCGGAAAACGTTACATTGCAAGTTTCACTGCCAGCTACCCTTGCGGGGGAAATAGGTGATAAATTACGTGACTTAAGCCGTGGTGCTCTGTTTTTAACACCAAAATCATAATTATTTTGTCCTACCGGATTTTTGAGGAACCAGCCGAATGCATTTTCGCGCCATAACCCGTATTGTCGGGCTACTTGTCATTCTTTTCTCTGTCACAATGATTATTCCGGGATTGGTGGCATTGATTTATCGAGATGGCGCGGGTAGGGCATTCAGCCAGACATTTATCTTTGCTCTCGTGATTGGTTTAATGTTATGGGTGCCTAATCGGAACCAAAAACATGATCTTAAACCGAAAGAGGGATTTTTGATCGTCGTCCTGTTCTGGACCGTTCTGGGGAGTGTCGGTGCATTACCTTTCATTTTCTCAGAGAAACCCAACCTTTCAGTGACTGATGCCTTTTTTGAATCATTTTCAGGCTTGACGACAACAGGGGCAACCACGCTTGTTGGTCTCGACTCTCTGCCGAAAGCTATCCTCTTCTATCGACAAATGCTGCAATGGCTTGGGGGAATGGGGATCATCGTATTAGCTGTTGCGATTCTGCCCTTGCTCGGTGTCGGGGGAATGCAGCTGTATCGGGCAGAAATGCCGGGGCCGTTGAAAGACAATAAAATGCGCCCCCGCATTGCGGAGACTGCAAAAACACTCTGGCTGATCTACGTCTTGCTGACCATTGCCTGTGCAATAGCGTTATGGGCGGCGGGCATGTCGATATTCGATGCGATTTCCCATAGTTTTTCTACAATCGCGATTGGTGGGTTTTCGACACATGATGCCAGCATCGGTTTTTTTAATAGCCCGGCTATTAATACCATTATTGCGATTTTCCTGCTGATCTCTGGCTGTAATTTTGGTTTGCATTTCGCCGTACTTTCCGGACGAAGTTTGAAAGTTTACTGGCGTGACCCGGAATTCCGCATGTTCATTACCATCCAATTGGCATTACTGGTGATCTGTGTGCTGATATTGTGGCAACAATCCGTTTACGAATCAGAATTAGATGCACTGAATCATGCTTTCTTTCAAGTGGTTTCGATGGCAACCACAGCAGGATTTACAACAGTCAGTTTTGCCAATTGGCCTCTGTTCCTGCCTTTTCTTCTCTTATGTTCTGCATTTATCGGAGGATGTGCGGGATCGACGGGTGGGGGATTGAAAGTTATCCGCATCTTGTTGTTGTTCTTGCAAGGCTCCCGTGAACTAAAACGTCTGGTTCACCCGAACGCCGTATACACCATTAAATTGGGACAAAGAGCATTACCGGAGCGAATTATTGAAGCAGTATGGGGTTTCTTCTCTGCTTATGCGCTGGTTTTTCTTATTAGTATGCTGTTACTGATTGCAACAGGCGTTGATGAATTTTCCGCTTTTTCTGCCATAGCCGCAACATTGAATAACTTGGGGCCAGGGTTGGGAGCCGTCTCTGATAACTTTACCACCATGAATCCGGCGGCTAAATGGATATTGGTCGTAACCATGCTGTTTGGACGTTTGGAAGTTTTCACTCTATTAGTTCTGTTCACACCGACTTTTTGGCGTGAATAACTGTGAAGATGAGTCGTTGTTTAAAAAAGGTGTATTTATGAATTATTTGCTGCTTTATTCCACGCAGGATGGACAGACTAAAAAAATTATTACCTGTATCGCTGAGAATCTCCGTCGAGCAGGTGCTGAGTGTGACTTAAGAGATCTGGCTACAATAAAGCACATTAATCTGAAACCTTATCATAAAGTGATGATAGGGGCGTCGATACGTTATGGCCATTTTAATTCCGTATTACATCAGTTCGCTATTCGACACCAAAAACAATTGAACCAAATGCCGACGGCGTTCTTCGGTGTCAATCTAACGGCGAGAAAACTAGAAAAGAGAACACCAGAAACCAATGCTTATATACGCAAGTTCTTGATAAAAAGCCCTTGGAAGCCAAATTTATGTGATGTCTTTGCTGGCGCGTTGCTTTATCCCCGCTATCGTTGGCTGGATCGCATCATGATTCAGTTTATTATGAGGATGACAGGTGGGGAAACTGATACAACAAAAGAGATTGAATACACTGATTGGGAGCAGGTCGATCTCTTTTCTGGGAAGTTTCTGCAAATATCATGTGAAAAAGAGTCTCAAAAATAGCCTTTTTGCTGGTTGTTACAGCGTTTTGAAGAAAAAAAACACGAACGATAAAAAAATTCAAAAAAACTATTGTCAGGGGCCGAAAAGTCCCTATAATGCGCCACCACTGACCGACGCTGAGCGAAGACACGCCGCGGAGGACAGCGAGAGAAAAGCCCCGAAATAAAGGCTTGACACTCAGCGAGGAAAGCGTAAGATACGCAGCCTCACGACACGGAG